>CAJJMF010000001.1 GCA_905192805.1 uncultured Sutterella sp.
ATCCAAAAAACGAATCGCCGCCGGACTCTGTAGGGCACGCGTCACATCCTGAGGCGAGCGCATCGCAAAGGCTCGGATCAAACCTATGGACGCACCCTCGGGGGTTTTTACGCGACCGATGGTCTCAGCCCAGCGGGTTTCCTCTTCCCTCGTGAGCAGCTGGTGGCACTGCACGTGGGTCACCAGCCCCGTGCGAGCCACATCAAGTACCTCCTCGAGCGATTCATTTAAAAAGACCGCCACCCGCCCAATCGACGGTGCCACCAAGGGAGCGAGTGCTTCGAGCGTCTCACGGTTCACCGTACGTGCCTTACCGTGGGCGAGCACAAAGCCCACCATCGTGGGCGCGAGGGCATTCGCGATGGCGATCGCCTCAGGGGTTTTCAGCCCACAGAGTTTGATCCCAAGGGGCGCTCTCATTGCCCTACCTCCCGGATCAAGCGAATAAGCCCTTCGCGGTCCTCACTGCGCATGAGCATTTCCCCAATAAGAGCGGCATCCGCCCCTGCGCGAGCCACAGCCCGCACATCTTCAAGCGTTTGGATCCCACTCTCGGCCACATAAATGGCCTCAGGTGGCACTAGGGCACGAAGCGCCTGCGCGTGTTCGGTATTAACTTCAAAGGTGTGAAGGTTACGATTATTGACCCCGATCACCGTAGCCCCCACATCGAGCGCCACCGCGATTTCATCAGGGTTGTGCGTTTCAACCAACGCCGCCATATCCAATTCGTGTGCCAAATCCAAGAGGCCCTTGAGAACACTCGGACTCAAAAGCGACACAATCAAGAGGACCGCCGAAGCCCCCAATAATTTCGCTTCGTAAATCATCGCTTCATGCACCGTGAAGTCTTTGCGCAGTAAAGGTGTTTGCACGGTCTGCGCGATGCTCGCCAAGTACTGATCGTCACCCAAAAAAGCCGTAGGCTCGGTCAATACCGAAATCGCATCGATACCCGCACGCTCGTAGGATTGAGCTATCTCTTGATAAGGAAACACGGGCGCAATCATGCCTTTACTGGGCGAAGCTCGTTTCACTTCACCAATCAAACGTAACCCAGGGCGACGTAGCGCCGACTCAAACGCTTCGCGTGAAGCCCCGCGAGCGTTCATTGGGGCTACGAGGGCCTCGGCATTGGCCCGAAGGGTCGCCAAGGGCGTTGTCGCTAACCGCACGGCCACACGATGCTGCGCACGTTGCGCTAATTCGGTCAAAATCGAAGGGGCTTGGCTCATTTCCCCTCCTCGGCGACGCTCGCCTGACTTTCACGAATCAGTGCCTCGAGTACCGCCAGGGCTTTGCCCGAATCGATCAATTCGCGTGCGAGCGCAATCCCCTCAGCAATCGTAGCTACTCGATCACCCACACAGAGTAAGGCGCCCGCATTGAGTAACACGGCATCACGCTTGGGTCCTAGCTCACCCGATAAGATGGCTCGGGTGATGGCCGCATTCTCCTGAGGATTGCCCCCCAACAAATCCGCCTTGTCGCAACGGGTGAGTCCCAACGCCTCGGGCGTTATCCGATAGGATTTCGTCCACCCGTCTTTAAATTCACACACTGTCGTGGGTGCTGAGAGCGAGAGTTCATCGAGCTTATCTTCGCCATAAACGACCATCCCACGCTTCACCCCTAAGCCCATTAAGACTTGTGCCAAAGGTTCGACCAAATAGCGGTCATACACCCCCAAGAGTTGACCGACGGGACGTGCTGGGTTGGTTAAGGGTCCCAAAATATTAAAAACCGTCCGAAAACCCAATTCGCGGCGAATCGGCCCGACGTATTTCATCGATGTGTGGTACTTCTGCGCAAAGAAAAAGCAAAAGCCGACACGCTCGAGGAGTTGCACCGCCTGCGCGGGGCTCTGATCAATATTGACCCCTAAGGCTTCCAAGCAATCGGCCGTACCAGACTTGGACGAGGCGGCACGGTTCCCGTGCTTGGCAACTTTCATTCCGCCCGCAACCGCCACAAAGGCGGACGTGGTGGAAATATTAAAGCTCCCAGCGTTGTCGCCCCCCGTCCCCACGATTTCGTAAACCGGAAACGGTACGTTCACTGCCAGCGCATGTTCACGCATCGCGCTCGCCGCCCCCATGATTTCGTCAATCGTTTCGGAACGTGCACTCTTCGTAGACATCGCAGCCAAAAAGGCCGCATTTTGGGTGGGGGTCGTTTCCCCGGCCATGATTTCATTCATGACGGTGTAACTTTCTTCAAAGGTTAAATCCCCTTTATTGACTAACTTCACAATGGCTTCTTTAATCATGACTTATTCCTTTCTTGGTTAACCGAGACAAACCGTCGTGTACGGCCTCCGCTCGTTCTAGACACTCGCCTTCACTCCTCGGGCATAGGCTAAAAACGCTTCGAGCATCGAGAGCCCCCCTTGGGTCAAAATGGATTCGGGATGAAATTGCACGCCAAAAATGGGATAGGCTTGGTGGCGCACCGCCATCACTTCCCCATCCTCGGTCACGGCGGTGACGCGTAAACTCGGGGGGACCGTGTCGGGGCGCGCGGCGAGCGAGTGGTAACGAGCGACTTCCCCCGTATCCCCCAATGCTTCAAAAAGCACCGAGTCAGGGGCATAACGAACACGGCTCGATTTACCGTGCATCAGCGTCTTGGCATAGGTGACCGTTGCACCAAACGCTTGGCAAATCGCCTGATGGCCTAAGCAGACACCAAGGATTGGTATCCGATGGCCTAAGCGCTTTACCACGTCAACAATCACGCCAGCGTCTTCGGGACGCCCAGGTCCCGGCGAAAGGACAATCGCCTCAGGCGCCAACGCTTCGATCGCGTCCACACTCAACTCGTCGTTTCGAATGACACGAATGTCACGCTCCAGCGTCCCCAGATACTGGTAAAGGTTGTAGACAAAGCTGTCGTAGCTATCAATCAATAAAATCATAGAACCTCCCCGGACTGCTCTAACGCACGAACCACGGCTTTGGCCTTATTGACACACTCTTGGTATTCGTTCTCGGGAACACTGTCCGCCACGATCCCTGCGCCACTACGCACATAGACTTGGTTGCCTTTACGATAGGCCAAGCGAATCGCAATACAGGTATCCATATTGCCGGCAAAATCGATATAACCGACTGCCCCTCCGTAGATGCCTCGCTGGTTGTCTTCGAGTTCACGGATGAGCTCACAGGCACGGATTTTCGGTGCCCCTGAGAGGGTGCCCGCAGGCAGTACCGCACTGATCGCATCGAGCGCATCCTTATCGTCGCGAATCTCCCCACGCACGGTCGAGCCGATGTGCATGACATGCGAAAAACGCTCAATGGCACGGAGTTTCTCGACTTTAACCGTTCCAAAACGACTAATCTTGCCTAAATCGTTGCGTCCCAAATCGACCAACATGTTGTGCTCGGCCAATTCCTTTTCATCGGCTAAGAGTTCGGCCTCAAGCGCCAAATCGGCCTCGGGCGTTGCTCCACGAGGACGCGTGCCGGCTAAGGGGAAGGTGTGAAGAACCCCATCGGTGAGTTTGACGAGGGTTTCGGGCGAGGCACCCGCCACCTCTACGTCCGTCCCCGAAAAGTAAAAGAGGTAAGGCGACGGGTTAATCGTGCGTAGCAACCGATAGGTATTAAAGAGACTTCCTTCAAAGGGGCCTGAAAACCGGTTCGATAAGACGATTTGGAAAATATCGCCTTCAGTGATGTAGTGTTTGGCCCGTTCGACCATCTGACAAAACGTCGATTGACTAAATAAGGGCGTCATCTCACCCGTGAGTCGACCCGTGGGCGACGGGGCACGGTGCGAGGTATTGAGGAGTGCTTTCATCTCCTCGATGGCCATCTGGGCGTGGATGTAATTCGCGTCCAGATCGTCCGTGGTCACATTGACAATCAACAGAATCTTTTGCTTTAAATGATCAAACGCAATGATGCGATCAAAGAGCATCAAATCGAGGTCTTTGAAGTCGTTAGCAGCGTCGTAGTTGAACTGAAGCCGGGACTCTGTATAACCAAAGTATTCAAACGAGAAGTACCCAACGAGGCCCCCGGTCAAGGGCGGTAGCCCTTCCACACGGGCCGAACGGTGCGATGTCAAAAGTTCGCGCAAATACTCATGCACGGGAGCGTCCACGCGCTCGCCATTCACGAAGAGTTCGCCCGCTTGTGCCGTCACACAAAGCCGTGGACGGAAACCCAGAAAGCTGTAACGACCCCAGTGCGTTTTATCTTCGAGGGATTCGAGTAAAAAGACATGCTCAGAGGCTTCGCGCAACAAATTGACCGCTTCAATCGGCGTCAGCGCATCGGCGAGCATTTCACCACAGACGGGCACGCGACGAATCTCTGGATTCTGCGCGAGCGTTTTTAAGGTCTCGAGACTCGGATAAAGTGGCATAAACGTTTCCTTAGGCAATAAAAAAACTCCATCGTTAGCCCAGTGCTATCGAGGAGTGCTTATTGACTTAGGCCACGCGCCTAAAAACGGTAAGGTAACCTCTCGATAGCCCTATAGGGGGGCTCAAAGAGGTAAGGACGAGCGTGGTGCCCGCGGTGCCACCTTACCTTCATAAGTGCCACGAAGGCGCTTATGCACTTTTTAACGGGTACCATCATACCCTGAACCACTCACGTGGGTTCTCTACGTCGCAGAATACTCGGTCCTAGAGAAGGACTTTTCCCTACGCCCTCAGCGGCCCATTATAACGGTGTGTTTCTTACCTCACTTCCACCTACTGAGGCTCTCTCTTAAGGCATCATCCGTTTTTACTTCCGCGTCGACGGTGTACTACTAATCCTAGGGAAGTCTTCGGGGCACGTCAATGCCCCCTCTCGACTTCTCCCAAGAATGTCACCGGATAGGGGCGTTGACGCAATCGCTCTAAGGACATTCCACTAAGCGTTAACCCATAGGAAAAAAGCACCACACAGTTTTCTGCGTAGTGCTTTCTTTGCGTGGGGAGACGCGCTTTCGGAGGGCTTCTCCGACAGGTCTCCCCTTAGGCGATCCTTTAGGGCGAATTTACTTCGCCAAACGACGCCACGTATCGACCACCGTATCCGGGTTAAGCGAGATGGACTCAATACCTTGATCCATCAACCACTGAGCAAAGTCGGCATGGTCAGACGGACCCTGACCGCAAATACCCACGTACTTACCCTGAGCACGGCAAGCCTTAATGGCCATCGCTAAAAGGGCCTTCACCGCGTCGTTACGTTCATCAAAGCTCGCAGCCACTAAGCCCGAGTCGCGGTCAAGCCCTAAGGCCAACTGCGTCATGTCGTTCGAACCGATCGAGAAGCCGTCGAAATACTGTAAGAACTGATCCGCTAACACGGCGTTCGAGGGGATTTCGCACATCATGATGAGGCGTAAGCCATTTTCGCCACGCTTCAAACCATGGCTGGCCATGATTTCGGTCACGCGCTGCGCTTCGTTAATCGTACGCACGAAGGGGAGCATCAATTCGACGTTCGTTAAGCCCATTTCGTCACGGACAAACTTCATCGCACGGCATTCCATCGCGAAGCATTCCGCAAACTGGTTGGCAATGTAGCGCGAAGCGCCACGGAAGCCCAACATCGGGTTTTCTTCATCGGGTTCGTACTGAGCCCCACCGATCAACTTACGGTATTCGTTGCTCTTAAAGTCCGACAAGCGAACAATGACCTTCTTCGGATAGAAGGCTGCCGCAATCGTCGCCACGCCTTCGGCGATCTTACGTTCGAAGAATTCCTTCGGATTGGCATAACCCGCCGACAAACGTTCGGCCGCGTCACGCAATTCGCCAGGCACATTCGGGTAATCCAACACCACCTTCGGGTGGATACCGATGTTATTGTTGATGATGAACTCTAAGCGAGCCAAACCCACCCCCTTATTCGGGATGCTCTGGAATTCAAAGGCCAACTGGGGGTTACCCACGTTCATCATGATCTTGACCGGGACTTCCGGCAACGCACCGCGTTGAACTTCTTCAACGGCCACGTCTTGGAGACCTTCGTAGATGTTACCCGTATCGCCTTCGGCGCAGGACACCGTCACTAAGTCGTTTTCGACTAAGCGTTCGGTCGCGTCACCGCAGCCCACCACGGCGGGAATCCCTAATTCACGCGCAATAATGGCAGCGTGGCAGGTACGACCACCACGGTTCGTGACAATGGCGGAGGCCTTCTTCATCACGGGTTCCCAGTTGGGGTCCGTCATGTCGGTCACTAACACGTCGCCCGGTTGCACACGATCCATTTCGGAGGCGCTTTCCACAATACGCACGGGGCCCTGACCAATCTTCTGACCAATCGCACGGCCCTGGCAAAGCAAGCGGCCCTTGCTCTTTAAGGCGTAACGCAACTGAACGTCGACACCCTTTTGCTGGCTCTTAACGGTTTCCGGACGCGCTTGCAAGATGTAGATCTTGCCATCGATCCCGTCCTTACCCCATTCGATGTCCATCGGACGGCCGTAGTGCTTTTCAATAATGCGAGCAAACTTGGCCAATTCGATCACGTCTTCATCGGTAATCGAGAAACGACGACGATCTTCGGGCGCCACATCCAAGGTACGAACCGTACGACCCGTCGTGCTATCGGGTTCGAATTCCATCTTGATTAACTTGCTACCCAAGGTCTTGCGGATGATCGGGTACTTGCCCTGATCCAAAATGGGCTTATGCACATAGAATTCGTCCGGATTCACCGCCCCCTGAACGACCGTTTCACCCAAGCCGTAGCTCGCGGTAATGAAAACGACCTGATCAAAGCCCGATTCCGTATCAAGCGTGAACATCACGCCAGCAGCCCCCTTGTCGGAGCGGCACATACGTTGCACACCGGCCGAGAGAGCCACTTCAGTATGGGTAAACCCTTTGTGGACACGATAGGAAATCGCACGGTCGTTATAAAGCGACGCAAACACTTCCTTCATGCGATGGAGCACCGCATCGATACCCACAACGTTCAAGACCGTTTCTTGCTGGCCCGCAAAGGAGGCGTCCGGCAAGTCTTCCGCCGTCGCCGAGGAACGCACGGCCACGGAGATTTCCGACTGACCGTCCTTTAACCATTCATAGAAATCACGGATTTCTTTTTCTAACTGCTGAGGGAACGGAGCGGCTTCGATCCAACCACGGATTTCCGCGCCCGCTTCAGCCAAGGCCTTCACGTCATCGACGTCCAACGTCTGTAAGCGCTGAGCAATACGTTCTTCAAGACCACCTTCCTTAATGAAAAGACGGAAGGCTTCGGCGGTAGTAGCAAAACCATCTGGTACACGAATACCCGCAGACGTCAATTGGCTCAGTAATTCGCCCAAAGAAGCGTTCTTACCGCCAACGCGATCCACATCGCTCATGCGAAGTTGACTAAACGGGAAAACGTAACGACCCTGTATCATGTGTATGTCCTCTTAAGCCCAACTGGGGCAGTGAAACAAGTTGCCCCGATTGTACCCGTTATTGAGCGAATTTTCATGAAGACGGATCAGGCTTTTTTGGGATGCAATTGGTTACTTTTCAGTTTTTTTACGTTTATCCGCGTGGATAACACGGCGTGAAAAACCCCCTCGAGCGTGGGGGTAGTCCTCAATAGAGGACAACACAAAATCAAGGCTTTTCCCCGTCTTTCAATGACTTCCCGCCGATTCGACGGCATGGTCTTATCCGCTCACACACTCCTCAGAGGACTTTTCTAAGACGCTTCTTTCTTTTTCCTCCCTCACGCAAACAAGGGATAGACAGCACACTACTTAGGGAAAATACTTAGGACTATTTTCCAGCAGAGCAAAGCTAATCTTGCAAAAATAGTTGTTTGCTCTCGACATTCGTCGTGTCTATGCCTCCTTAAATGAGAGGATTTTCGATAAAATCGCCTCATTTACTATTGTGTGAGCCCCTTCAAGATGACCGAAACTAAAACAGAGCCCGTTCGTCAGATTTTCATTGTGAGTGATGGCACCGCCATTACAGCGGAAACGCTGGCTCACTCCATCATGACTCAGTTCCCCAATCTGAGTTACAACCAAACGCGTCTTCCCTTTACCGATACGGTGGAAAAAGCCTTAGAAGTGGCCCGCCAGATTAATGCCAAAGGGGCTGCGGATGGGTTACGTCCCATTATCTTTACGACGTTTGTGGATCCTGAGATCATGCGCACCTTCAATGAGGCCGTCTCGGGGCACATTATCGACTTGTTCCGCAAGTTTGTCGGTCCCTTAGAAACCGAGTTGGGCATGAAGAGTGCCCATTCGATTGGGCAGAGCCACCGCATTCGCGATGATGTGAAATATAACCGCCGTATTGCCGCCATCGACTACACGTTGCAGCACGACGACGGTCAAACCAATCGCGGGCTTGATGAGGCGGATGTGATTTTGGTCGGGGTGTCGCGCTCCGGTAAAACGCCGACCTCCCTCTTTTTAGCCATGCAGTTTGGTCTCAAGGTCGCCAACTATCCGTTGATTCCGGAAGACTTTGATCGTGGCAGCTTACCCGAAGCCCTGATTCCGCTTCGCGACAAACTCTTTGGTCTCTCGATTCGTCCGGAACGCTTGTCGGAAATTCGCAATGAACGTCGTCCGAACAGTCGCTATGCGAGCCTCGAAAATTGCCGTAAAGAAATTGAAGATGCCGAAAACTTAATGGTCCGCGAAGGCATTCGTTGGCTCAACTCCACCACGAAGTCGATTGAAGAAATTTCGGCCACGATCATTGCCGAATTGGGACTGGATCATCGTAAGAACCGCTAACACGATCCTTACACCCACACGATAAACGCCCAGCGAACACTATCAAATAAGTGTGCTGGGCGTTTTGGTTTTACGTGACCCCGAGTGAGCAGTCCTACCACCCCTCGGGGAGATAAGGCGTTTACGCTAAATGACGCTTCACCCATTCAACAAAGACTGCGGTACCCATGGGCAAATACTGCTCATCGAAATTCATCGTGGCCGCATGTAACCCCGGTGTCGCCCCTACCCCTACACCAAAGTACGCGGCAGGCAACCCCGGACGGCTCAAGCGATAATGGTGGAAATCTTCCCCACCACCCCCGCACGGGCGAGCGAGTTTATCGGGTCCCACCACGGTGCGAATCACGTCCGCAATTTCTTCCGTGAGCGCTTCATCGTAGTCCGCAGCCGGGCACTGGGTACCATACTTGATGGTCGCTTCAGCACCGGCGGCTTTCGCCGTATAGGTGATCGCGTCCGCCATCTTCGCGAGCAACTCTTTCATCAAATCGTTCGTGCCAGCACGCACGTCAAAGGTGATGCGCGCTTCTTCCGGGATCGAATTGGTTGCGCCTTGGTCGGCATGGAACTGCGTTGCCTTGGCACTCCAGCTCGCCACTGGGTTGAGCCAAATCGCCTGAACGGCTTGCACAATCTGCGCACCCACGTCAATCGTATTGATCCCTAAGTGCGGACGCGCCGCGTGCGCGGAACGCCCACGCACCACGACCGACACCGTCGTACTGGCGGTATGGTTCACCGCAGCACAGCACGTACCGGGTTCCAAGTCCTGGATCGGACGGATGTGCGCCCCGACAATCATGTCCACATCATCAATCACACCCGCCTTGATCATCGCCAAGGCCCCCTCAATCGTTTCTTCCGCTGGTTGAAAGAGCACTTTCAACGTGCCACGCTTTACGAGGTCTTTTAATTCGCTCGCTGCCGCCAACACCATTGCTGTATGCGCATCGTGACCACAGGCATGAATCGCACAGGCCTTACCGTCGATTTCAAACGGCAGAGCATCCATATCCGCGCGCAACATCAACACGGGACCAGGCTCCGCGCCATGAATGACCCCCATGACGCCGGTCGTATCACCGATATGACGGGTGACTTCGTAGCCCAACGCCTGCAACTTATCGGCCACAAACTGTGCGGTCTTTTCTTCCTGAAACGCCAATTCGGGCATTTCATGCAAGGCACGTCTGAGCGCAATCGGATCGAGTTTTTCTGTCATCGAATTCTCCTTAGAATGGTTATTGTCGTGCTGATGGAGCACAAGACTCGGTTCAAAAACTTTAACACTTAGTTCAGCGGTTTGCCAGACCTCGACACAAATGGCGACTTAAAATGGATTAAAGTCGACAAGGTGGGGACTATAAATGAAACAAAATATTTCTCGACTTGCTAATTGTCGACAATATACCTAGAATTTTGTCAATTTAGCCTAGAGAATGCTAAGGACGCCTTGCGTCATGCCCATTCTCGGCAATTCCTAACGACTGCAGCCTTTGGGAGGTTGTTGTTAGGACGAACTCCGTGTAAAGCGCGGGGGACGTTCTGACAACAAACAATGAATTCCAAGACGGGCAGACGGGTTGAGTCTCACCTCGGTGCTCACTCCCCTCGCCCTTCGTCAAGTCACATTGTTGTGACTCTTAGACTCATTGTTTTTTATTGATTTAGAAACCTTTTAAATTCTGTTATTGTGAAGGAGTTGCTCACATGTCACAACCTACCCATCCCCTCACGATTCGCGACATCATCGAACCTGCCATTAAAGCCGCAGGTGGTTGGGTCAACACCCATGCCCATGCCGATCGTGCCTACACGCTCTCCCCAGATGTGCTCGAAATGCGTCGCACCTGCACCTTGCAGCAAAAATGGGACGCCTTAGATAGCTTGAAGCGTAATTCCACCGAAGAAGACTTCTACCGCCGTTTCTCGCTCTTTTTCGAAAACCAGATTGCGCAAGGCGTGACTGCGCTCGCGACATTCGTTGACATTGACCCGCAATCCGAAGACCGAGCGATCAAGGCAGGCATTCGCGCTCGCGAACATTATCAAGATCAGTTAACGGTGAAGTTTGCCAATCAAACCTTGAAAGGGGTGATTCATCCGGAAGCCCGTAAGTGGTTTGATATCGGTGCGCAGATGGTGGACATCATTGGCGCACTTCCGAAGCGTGACGAACGCGACTACGGCAAGGGTGACGAAGCCTTTGACATTATTTTGGGTACGGCCAAAGAATTGGGCAAGATGGTGCACGTTCACGTGGACCAATTTAACGAAAGTCTCGAATACGAAACCGAACAGCTCTGTGAAAAGACGATCGAACACGGCATGCAGGGTCGTGTGGTGGCTATTCACGGGATTTCGATTGCTGCGCACTCGCGTGCCTATCGTCAACGCCTCTACGCATTGATGAAGCAAGCCGATGTGATGATGATCGCCTGCCCGACGGCTTGGATTGATACGCCACGTTCGGAAATGATTGGTCCGATGCACAACTCCTTGACGCCGGTCGACGAAATGGTTCCCGCTGGGATCACGGTTGCGTTGGGTACCGACAACGTCAGTGACGCTATGGTGCCTTGGAACGCTGGCGACATGTGGCACGAACTGACCACGCTCGCTACGGGTTGCCGTTTTGACTACTTTGACGAACTCGTTCAGATTGCTACGGTGAACGGCCGCCGCGCCATTGGTATCCAATAATTTAGCCCACGAGAGACTTGCGATGTACAAATCTAAACTTGCTGAAAACATTCTTGCTGAACACTTAATCAACATTGGTGCTGTGTCCTTTTTGACCGACCGCCCGATGCGTTTAAAGTCTGGGCTCATTACCCCGATCTACGTCGACAACCGTACGATCACGGCGCACCCTGAAGCCTGGCGCGATGTGCTCGAAACCATGGCAACCAAGGTCACCGAATTAGGGATCGAATTTGACCTCGTTGCCGGCGTTGAAGGCGCAGGGGTTTCGCATGCGGCGGCCTTAGCCTACCGCTTAAATAAGCCGAGCATCTTTGTACGTAACTCCGCAAAAACCTATGGCAACAAGAGCCGTGTCGAAGGCACAAGCGTCGAAGGTAAGCGCGTTCTGTTGATCGAAGACCATATCTCCACCGGGCTCTCGCTTCTCTCCGCCGTCGAAGGATTGAAAGCCGAAGGGGCGATCGTGACCGACTGCCTCGCGATCACGAGTTTCGGTATTGACGAAACGCGTCGCCTCTTTGAACGCTTGGACGTGTCTTGCCACGAAATGATTAACTTTACGAAGGTGATCGATAAAGCGGTGGAAATGGACAAATTAAGTCCCGAAGATCGCTCCAAACTTAATGATTGGCTCTCGAGTCCCTGGACGTGGGCCGCGCGCCACTCGATCGTCGCCTTCACAACGGAAAACTAAGTCTTTTCCGCGAACCTAACCCTTCCCCCTCGGAGCCACGCTATGTCTTGTGCATAGGGTGGCTCTTTCGTTCATTAAGACACCGAATTTCTCGACAAAAAGGGGGTACAACAACCCAGAAACCCATGCATAAATTTCGTTGCTTCCGTTTACGCTTTTTCCGCCACAGCCTTTCACTAAAGTGCTATCGTAAAGCAAACACGTGCCAAGGCCATGGTCTGTCATGACACCTTGACACTCACACAACATCACTCTTAGATAGCGAAGACAAGAATGTTTAAGAAGACCCTATTATTTACTACGGTTTTAGCGATGGTGGCTACCATGACGGGTTGCGCCATGGAAGACGGTAATCGCTACCGCGCCGACGTCTATTCGGCCAACACCGTTAACCGCCTCCAGGCTGTCGAAATGGTTGAAATCATCGACATTGAACCCGCACAAGTGGCTGTCCCCGTTTCGGGTGACCGCGATCGTGCTCAGATGGCGGGGATGATTTTGGGTGCCATTGCGGGGGCAGCCATCGGTAACCATGGCCACCACACGGGTGCCTCGCGCATCATGGGCGGTTTAGCTGGCGGTGCCTTAGGGAACTTAGCTGGCGGTGTCGTTGGGGACCGTACCGCGAACGAATTTGTTGATGGGGTACAGCTCACCTTCCGCGGTAAAGACGGGCGTCTTTACCAATCTGCTCAGGTCGGTCAGGTGTGTGAATACCGTTTTGGCCCCGCCCGCTTAGTGGCACCGCAAAATGGCCAAAGCCGTATCCAACCGAATAACCCGGGTGGATGCGTCAACACCAAGTAAGGAGTACCAAGAGAATGCAAAAAGGGACTTTGCTCGCCGTGAGTCTCATGGCTAGTGTTTTATTGTCAGGATGCATTGTCGTTCCTCATGATCATCACAACCATGGGCAACAAGTCAGAGAAGTGCGACGCGTCGAGCGCATTCAGGATAGAGACCATCGCGATGCCATGAAGTTGCGTCATCAACCGCAACGCAATAATGGTCACCGCGATGAACGGGACGATTCGTATGGTCCTCACTGGTCCTATCGCTAAAACGGGTTCATACCGTTTGGATACCGATCCCTGAGTAGCCCGAGAGCGACGATTACCCACACTCGCGTTTTCTCGGATCGTTTCGAATACCTACCCTAAGGAGTAACGCATCAATGAAAAAAGGGACACTACTGGCAATCACCCTCACGGCCGTTGCACTCATGGCTGGGTGTACCACCAGCCCGCAGGAACGTCGCGAACGTGCCTACCAGCAAATGCAAGGTCGTCAGCTCGAACGCTTGCAAGAAAGTAGCTACGCGATGGATCAACGCGATATCGCTAAGATTCGTCGCCAACAGGAGCGTGAAGACAAACTCGAAAGCTATGCGGACCGTCAGCGTGACCTCGAGCAAGAAGTCAAAGAGCTTGAATTGAAGCTCTCAAAGCAAAAGCTCAACCGCTTAAGCGAAGAAGAAATCGAACGTACGCGCACCGCTCGCGAACGCGTCCAATTGGAATTGGAACAAATGCGAGCCGAAGCGGAACGCACACGTAAGGGTGAAACGATTAACATCCTACGTTAATGCGTCGCGCATCAACAAACTAAGGGGTGGCCACCAAGCCACCCCTTACTTTTCAATCGTTAGTACCTTGCGTCGTGCGAGGTGAGCACGACACCCCTCACGTTAACCTACTACTCAAAGAGTTTATCGATACGTTTGGCTTCCGCCCGTCTCGCCGCATCGGCTTTCACGAGCGCCTCCCACGCGGTCGCAGCACTCGTTAACCCATCAATGGGCACATCAAATTCGAGCCGTCCTTCACTCGGCGACACGCTCACACGAGGCATCCAGATGTTGCGAGCGGGCGCCTCTGCGGTACGGAATTCCCCAGGCGTGCCTGTGGCCACAAAGCGTCGTGCCAACGCCGCTTCCACTGGTTCGAGCGCTTCCGCATTGGCTTGCGTTTTGATAATCAGGCGGGTTAAGCGATGCGAGTCTGCATCAAACCACGCATCCGACTCTTTTTCTTGCGGTAAACCGAAACAATTCCCTTCGAGAGTAATCACAAAGCCCCCGTTGGGGAAGACACTCGGTTTCCCGAGGTGACACCCTTCGCGGGATCCCATCGCCAAAACCAATTCATCAACACTGGTGTGCCCAATTAAGAGACCGGAAAAGCGTGGATAACGGTTTTCTGGGTCGGCATCTAACCAACGACGCGTCTCCCAAGGTTGACGAGCGACAGCACCGTAGAGCAACGTGAGCGTACCATCAGGATCAGGGGAGAGTTCCAATTCGGCCACCGGATTACGCCAAGCGCTGCCTTCCCCCGACTTCACCCACAAGCCTTGGGGATCCATGTCTTTCACCCGCTTTTGAATCTCGGTACGAGCGCTCGCTTCTTTATCCTTGGGGATCTGTAAATACATATCCGACACAAGGTTATCGGCCGTATAGCGAATCAAGAGGTAGTTGACCCCCAAGCCAAAATCCTCACCCGTGATGGTGTGTCCGGGCCCAAACGGGGCACTCTCATACCAATGGGTCTTACCCTGAAAGCGCGTTTCAATCTCTTGCTTCGTGGTGACATAGGGCGTAATGCCTAAGAACGCGGGGACGCCTTCAATGTTGGGCACCGTTTTCGGGGCAATTTTCGCTTTCACCTCATCGGTCCATTCGCCAGCGTCTTTCACGGCTTGCGTCGGATGACTTTCGTCGACTTCAACACGGCGCCCCGACGCATCCACGGGGATCGCTAACGGCCCTACTTCTGCCACCGCTGCACTTTCTGGCTGACGGGGTTGACGTGAAGCGTCGGCGGTTGGGCTGGCTTTAGGGGAGGCACTCGTGGGGGCACCCCCCTCTGAGGACTTGGTATTGGCGGCTCTCGCTTTCGTGGCCTCGTCTTGAGGCGCTTGCGTCGCGTTTGCCTCCGATGGGGGCGTTTCCTTTTCGGCTTCCCGGGCAATGGCCGCGATCGGGTCGTCTTGGTTATCCGCACTCTTGGCGTTGTTCGTCGCCGTTGGGCTACTCATCGTGGTGGTATTGGCCACTTGACGGAGCGTTTGCGTATCGTCTTTCGGAAGGGCGGCACTGGGCGGAACACCCGCCGCGAGCGCTTTCGCAGCTTCCACAGGGTCGACCACATCGGGAACCGCTTCCACATCGGCCGCTTTAGCACCCTCTGTGGCAGCCCAGACACTTGCCGTCGACAGCATACCTGCCCCCAATAGTGCGCTCACCAATAACGTGAATCCAAACCGTGTAACCGAAGTCGTCGTATTGTGCATAATGCCCCAATCCCCAAACGCGCGTAAACAAAAGCGAACTCTTGGTGTTTTCACCAAGGACAATGGGTTCATTCTCGCACACTCGAAATACCGAAGGCGAGTGGGGGTAGCGTGAAAAAGGTGACGAGCTGTGAGCACAAACGCTTTTCGCAGAGGAGTTTTACGAGCAAACCTCGCTCCCTTTACCGTGGGCTTCCTAGGGAAAATCCTAACCCGAAATCAGGGGATTTGGTGGAAAGGCCTGAGATTAGAGCGCCTCGCACGCCTCCAAAAAGCCTACAATGGGAGTACACACAATTTCTTCATAAAGGAGTTCTGCCATGTCACAGACAAGTGCCTCGACCAGCCAAGTAAAAGAAGTTGACTTGACAGAGCCGCAACTCTATACCAACCGAGAAATTAGTTGGCTCGCCTTTGATAAGAAGGTGATGGAAACGGCTGCGGACCCCTCTGTACCTCTTCTGGAACGCCTCAAGTTTTTCTCCATTTTCTTCAATAATCTGGACGAGTTCTACATGGTGCGCGTTAAGAACCTGCAACAGCAGGCACGCCGTGGCATCATGTCGACGGCAGCCGACGGACTGACCGCTGCCCAACTCTTAAAACAGATTCGCGACATTACGCAAGCCATGCTCGATGAGGCCGAAGCCCTCTGGCATGAGTCGCTCGTGCCTGCGCTCAAAGACGCGGGTATCCGCTTTGTTACTTACAGTGACTTGACGGCCAAGGAAAAAGCCCTTGCGGATGATTTTTTTGAACACGAAGTATTTCCTACGTTAACGCCTCAATCCGTGGACGCAGGGCACCCCTTCCCGCTCATTTCCAACACCAGTATTAACTTTGTGATTGAGCTCTTAGGGACACACCAGTCGGTCACCGGTTTGACGCGTTTTGCGCGACTCAAGTGCCCAAATAACCTCCCGCGCTTTTTGTACTTCGATCGCCAAGGCAATAACCCCGTCTTACATACGCATCCCGATGGGGAACGTATTTTGTGCTTAGAAGATTTGATTGCGGCGCGCTTGGATCGTCTCTTCCCGGGCTATGCGATTAAATCCTCGGGACTTTTCCGCATTATTCGTAACACCGACGGGGAAATCGAAGAAGACGAAGCCGATGACTTGCTTGCCGCCGTGCGCGACTATGTCGAACAGCGCCGTTTCGGTTCCGTCGTTCGCTTACAGATCGAATACGGCATGAGCCGTCGCTTGCAGGAATTCTTGATTAAGAATCTCAATGTGACGCAAACGCAGATTATGCGCACGAAGTTGCCTTTCAGTATGAGCGACTTTATTCAGGTCTCAGGACTTGAACGGCCGGATCTGAAGTATCCGCCCGCCCCCGCTCGTTTGCCTGTTCCCTTCCAGCCCGATGGAAACCTCTTTGAAACGCTTTTGAAAGAGGACTTACTGCTCTACCATCCCTATGAATCCTTTGATGGCGTGGTGGAATTCTTGCAACGCGCTGCCCGTGATCCCAACGTCGTTGCCATTAAGCAGACGCTCTATCGTTGTGGCTCCAATTCACCCATCGTCCAAGCCTTACTGGATGCGCGTCGTCGTGGCAAGCAAGTGACGGCCGTGGTGGAACTCAAGGCGCGTTTTGACGAAGAACGTAACATTAACTGGGCCGAAAACTTAGAAGCGGCGGGGGTGAATGTGGTCTACGGGTTCCCGAACCTCAAGATCCACGCCAAATTGGCGCTCGTGATCCGCCGTGGCGAAAAGAGTCTTGAGCGCTTTGTCCACATTGGGACCGGGAACTACAATGCCGGCTCGGCAAAGATCTATACCGACTTAGGGCTCTTTACGAGCAATAAGGCGATTTGTGATGACGTGCAAGAACTCTTCAACGTGATCACGGGTTGCGGTGTGGTGGATCATTACCGCAGTCTCTGGGTCTCGCCCGTCAATATGCGCGAC
Organism: uncultured Sutterella sp.; assembly: GCA_905192805.1. Taxonomy (GTDB): domain Bacteria; phylum Pseudomonadota; class Gammaproteobacteria; order Burkholderiales; family Burkholderiaceae_F; genus Sutterella. The sequence continues at coordinate 17,338 of CAJJMF010000001.1, forward strand.
AACATGATTAAGGCGATTGACGCCGAAATTGAAAGCCATAAGGCCCATGGTAATGGCTACATTCTCTTTAAGTTGAACCAACTCGTCGACCCGAAGGTCATCCGTGCGCTCTACCGTGCGAGCCAGGCGGGAGTGAAAGTGGATTGCGTCATCCGTGGGATTTGCTGCTTGCGTCCGGGGATTGCGGGGGTATCCGAGAACATCTCGGTACGCTCCATCGTCGGTCGCTACCTCGAGCATGCCCGTGTGTACTGCTTTGCCAATAATGGCGATATGAAGATGTACATGGGCAGTGCTGACATGATGCCGCGTAACCTCAATGGCCGTATCGAAACCGTCACGCCCATCAACAGTGAAGCGTTACGTGAACGTATCCTGCACGACATTCTGGAACCGCAGTTAGCCGATAACGTTAACGCTTGGCTCCTGAAGTCGGACGGGACCTATGACCGTATCACACGTAAACCCGAGGAAGCCATTTACTCGAGTCAAGATGTGATTCGCGAATTACTGCTTCCCTAAGCGTATCGCTTCGAGAACGGGACGTTGCTCACTTCGGGCAACGCCCCCATAGCACAACACCCAGTCAAACGCACTTGGTTTAACTGGGTGTTTTCGTTTCTTGGGATTGGGTGCCGATTAGGGAATATCGAGTTTAAAGCCCGCACGGCGTGCTGCTAAGAGCGCCTCGGTACGGTTTGAGGCCCCCAGTGCACGGTAAATCGCCTGCACATGGGTTTTCACCGTTCCTTCCGATAAGTTCAAATCCAAACAGATCCGCTTAATCGGGGTCCCTTTGGCTAATTGCATCAGCACGTCTTTTTGACGTTCCGTTAAATGCACTTCGGGAGTAGCGGGTTTAATGTTTTGTGTCGTCTCCATGAAGAGCCCTTCGCGTTGCCCTTCACTTAAGAGTTTCGTCGGAATAAATACGCCCCCATTCAACACAAAATCGATGGCAGTCGTCAACATATCGGAGTCAAAACTCTTGGGAACAAAACCCGCGGCCCCTAATTGCAGCACACGCATAATACTGTGGCGATCCGTTGACCCCGAGAGGACCAGAATCTTCAGGGTAGGCTGCATCTCCACGATTTTTTCCATCAATTCTGTCCCTTTGACGCCCGGGAGTCCCAAGTCCAGAATCAACAAATCCGCGTCCTCGCCATGGGTTTGCACCAAGGCTAAGGCATCGGGGGCATTACCCGCTTTATAGATCTCGGCCTGCGGATCTTTATCTTCCAGTAACATCGAAACCGCGGATGTCACCAGGGCATGATCGTCGACGATCAAATATTTCACAGTATGAACCTCCATATCGTCACGGCTCAGAACGTGGGGAGCGCTACGGAGCGCTGGGGATAGCCCCCGTCATCAGAGTCGCGTTCGAATCCTTTGCGCTCATTGTAGGCGTCTTAGGGCGAACTCTCAAGAGTGAGCATTAACCGTGTGTGCGGTTTTCAGCCGTGGCAGACGTCGTTTGTTGGGCACTGTTGAGTGCGGCAAGCAGTCCCATCTCATCAATCGGCTTTTGTAAAACCGTGGGAAACACGGCGCTATTGGCTGCTCCGGAGAACGTCAACTCACGCCAACGGGTTTCGATCAAATCTTCTGAAACAGCCGTCAGCAAAATGCCTTCCAAGGGACGCCCCATCGCCTTAGCCTTCGCACTCACACGGCACCACGTTTCCAGCCCATCGGGTTGGTCTTCGCCTAAGTTAAAGTCCGTGATAAAGAGTTCCGCCTCCGCGAGTTCGCTCGCCATAGCCGCTTCAAAAGCGTCGTCAATACGATGAAAAACGCTGACCGTAGCCCCCCAACTGCGTAGCATCTCTGCCACGGCTTGCGCCACCATCACGTTATCTTCGAGCAGCAGCACGCGACCTGACCACTGTGGCATCTCATTTTGGGTGAGCGTCACGCGTTTAGGTTTCACCTCTTCGCTCGTCGCATCTGGACGGAACGTCATGCGAAACACACTCCCGCGCCCTAAGTGCGAATCCACGCTTAACTGCGCTCCCAACTGTAAGGCAATGCCTTTCACAATCGAGAGTCCCAACCCAAAACCTGTGCTGGCGCTCTCTTTACCGGCACTGCCTCGATAAAACGTTTCAAAAATCCGCTTACGATCCTCCGGGCTTAACCCAGGACCACAGTCATAGACACCGATCGTCACCGCCCCACTCCCTAAACGGCGTGCCGCAATCACCACTTCGGGGTTGGGCGCATCAGGGCGCGAATAGTTGATGGCATTACTCAAGAGGTTCTTCAGGGCACGCTTGAGCATCAAGCGGTCCGTAAAGAGCGAACACTCGACGGAGACGACCCGAACGCGTAACCCTTGCTTTTCCGCAATGGGACGACATTCTTGGGCCAATTCCTCTAAAAATTCGGTCAAGCTGACGGGCTCAGGATGCAAATCAAGGCGCCCGAACTCCATCCGTGTCACCGTTAAGACCTGTTCGACCAGCGTGGAAATGGATTCACTGGTGTGCACCAGTTGCTCCACCACGGGGAGCATCGCGGGCGTCGAGCGACGCCGTAACAGGTCGAGATAAATCCCCATCGCCTGCAAGGGTTGGCGAATATCGTGATTGGCTGCAGCAAAAAATCGGGAGCGTCGATCGCTCTGGAATTCCGCCACACGACGTGCTTTTTCACTTTGGGTTACTTCGGCTTTGAGGCGCTCAACGAGACGACGATTTTTGTCGTCATTCATAATCGAAGCGTGCACCATTTCGTTCAATTTCCGGCCCGAATACAAAATAAAAGCGCACGCCACCACCATCACCGCTGACACAAGCGTAGTACTCAAACCAAACTGAAACGCCAAAGCGAACATCATGGGTAAGAGGGCCAAAATGGTAAAGGCCGTGAGCGAGGGAAGCCAGCAGGAATACACCGGCCAACTCGCAAACGTCACCGAGACGACGACGGCAACGGTCACCACCTGAGAAATCCCCGAGAGCGGAAGCATCAGCGCCGGACCCGCCACCCCCCATATAATCCCCGCCGCCACCGCCAACGCCGTCCAGCGGCGGATCCAGAGTCGAATCCGCAGTACCCGATCCCGGTCGAGCCAAAAGTAGCGCACATAACGTAACGACAAATACGTCTGTACTAACCCAAAGCTATACCAAATCAGCAAAAACACTCGGCTCACGTCACTGTGCCAGAAAACGGCGACCAAACTGGTCATCCCCGCAAATTGCGCCAAAAGGGCAATCGGGTGCAGTTTGAGCGACGTTAAAATCATTTTGGCCAACGTTCGCCCCGACATGTGGGAAGCCGAGGGGCGGAAAATGAGCCGTAGTAAGCGTTTGATGGGATTATCGTTCACGTTGCTCCTCTCTTAGGCGTGCGTAGCACGTTCCAGCGTCACGTGAGGGGCATGATAGGTGAGCCGCACCCATTCACCTACCGGTAGGGCGGTCTTCGCATGGATATGCCCAAACGGGAGCCCATGCAAGAAGCGTACCCCTGTCCGAAGCGCCCAATCGTTAATCACCGACTCTAAGGTCAGATCCTCGGGCCACGTCTGGGCACGGTCTGCGCCTTGGAAATCCCCCAAAATCACCGCTTGTTGTGTGGCCAAAATCCCTGAGAGTGCCAACTGCGTGAGCATACGGTCAATACGGTAAGCGGGTTCCCCCACGTCTTCGATAAAGAGAATACCTCCTGCGAGGGCCTTGGCGTCCGGGAAATACGGTGTGCCCATCAGCGAGGTGAGCACAGTCAAATTACCCCCCCAGAGTCGCCCCTCAAGGGTCATCGAAGAGGGCGCAGGAATCGGGCTAACCGACTCACTCGTAAACGTCACCTGCCACGGTGTTTTGCCTAACGCCATCGCGAGCGCTTCCAGTGTGAGCGGATCCGGATTAATCAGATCGCGTAACGTCGGCCCCTGCCAGGAGACGATCCCACGGCTCAGCAGGGCTAAATTGAGTGCCGTAAAGTCCGAAAAGCCCATGAGGACTGGGAAGTCCCCTGCCTCGTAGCGACGTTGCCACGTCGCCCAAGGCAAATGCGCTAAGAGTTGGGCGGCCCCTGCCCCACCACGCAACGCCATCACTAGGGCGGGAGAGCGTCCTTGTTCGGGGGAAAGCATCCCCACCAATCCAGCGACCCGCGCCTCCAATGTTCCTGCGTAGCGACGATCATTATCAAACGCATTATTGGCGTACCGAACCGTAAACCCCAGTGTATCGAGGGCTTCACGTGCGCGTTGATGAAGCGACTCATCGAGCCCGCCATCGTCACGCACCCATTGGCGCGACGGGGCGACGATCCCCATGAGTGTCCCCCAAAAACGTCCGTTGTCTTGGGGGTGAGATTCCCTTAACATTCGTTATCCTCCGCGGGTTTTGGGGTACGACGTGACGCAAAAAAACGCGTCAAGAGGCCTTGAGAGGCCTCGGCTAAGCAGCCCTGATGCACCTCCGGGTGATGATTCATCCCCGCAATCCCAAATAAGTCAAACGCGCCCCCCATGGCCCCTGCTTTAGGATCAGGAAGCGCAAACACCACGCGTCCCACGCGAGCCTCTTTAATGGCGCCCGCACACATGGGGCACGGCTCAAGCGTCACATAAAGCGTAGCGTCATTCATACGGTAATTGCCCAGTGCTTGAGCGCCTTGGCGTAGCACCAGCATTTCCGCATGAGCCGTCGGATCGCCTTCTGTTCGGGTTGCATTGCCCGCTTGCGCGAGCACCTCCCCATGGCGCACCAAAACGGCGCCAATGGGAACCTCTCCTCGGGCTTGCGCTTGTTGCGCCACCTCGAGCGCCAAGGTCATAAAACGTTGGTCGGTTTCCGAATCGACTTTTAAACTCGGGGGCGCATTCACCGCACGATTTTGCGCTTGGAGTGTCTCCCGAACACGTCGCCGTCTTTCCATCAAAATGGCCTGAGCCGACTCCATTTCATCAATGAGACGCAATCGATTCACATTACTGGGATGTGGTTGGCGAATCCGCCACTTGCCCCGTCCCGCTTCCGTGACACGCTCCATCAACCCGATCGCGTCGGCACGCTCCATCAGTACGTCGGGGCGCTCCGCTAACCACGCGCCTTCATCACGGAGAAATCGGCTCGCCTCTGCCTGACATACCTGCTCGTCCAGGGTGTCCCCCGCATTGCCTAAGCCCAATACCCAAGCCCCCAGCACGACGCGCTCATCGTCCTCTTGGTGACGCCGTAAGCTTGCCAGTGTTGAACCCCGACGAAGCATTAACGCACAAAAACGCTCGATATCCGAGAGCGTAAAGTCACTAGGGGGTAATCGATACATACGAAGCACGTCCTTTGGGGTTGATCAAAACGGTTAGGAGACGGAAACGCTCTTGCGACACAGCAAATAGAGCCACATCACGAGAATAGCAAAGGAGGCAAAGACTAACGCATAGAGCACAACCACGCTGTCAACACGATCCAACCAGTAGCCTACCAGTCCTTGCGCTAAGGAGAGTGCGAGCACCCACCAACCCGAAAATCCGGCGTCACGAACACGACGCACGGTGATGGCGAGCGAGGGAATCACCGTGAACACCCCCCAAATGAGCGGTACCCAATACGCTAACTGGGTCACGAGGGGATGCTCGCTCACGAGCATCAATTCCAATAACGTGACATTCAGTAGCCACGAACACAGCACAAAGAGCCCCAAAAAGGACCAAAACTCAAAACGCGTGCTTCGCCCCGTGAAATTCAGATAATTGTCTCGAGAAAACGCACCGATAAAGGCTTTCCACATGGTTATCGTTCCTGTTGAAGACGCGTGGGCTGTGCACAGAGTCCAAGAAGCAACACGGTTAAACCAAGGGAGACCAAGGAGAGTAGCAGTGCGGCGGTACCCCAATAGTCGAGCATCCACTCCCCTAACCCATTTACGAGGACCTGTAAGAGGGCGATCGCTAGGAGCCAATAAGGAGAATAGCCCGCATCACGTAAACGACGTACCGTTAAACACATATACGGAAGAATAGAGGCTAAGGAGAAAATACTGTACACCGCTGCGAGAACCAAGGCAGCGGCTGGCCAATCCCACGCAATCAGCATCATCCCCAGAGCACCAAAAAGGCTGGTGATAATCCAATAAAACAAGAAAAAGGACCAGAACTCTGCTCGGGTGCTGCGCCCACCAAACGTGGCATAGTGCCCACGACGATACGCCAGCAAAAAATTCGTCCACATACCAATTAACCGTGAAGAAAACGTGATCTTCCTAGTATAGCAGTCTCCCTTAGCCTGCTCTAGAAACTTCTTTGTGTTTTGCCGTCGCTAAGTGTATCGTGTAATACGCTTGCGTGACTTCGTGATTCATCTGTTCCTTGAGCGATTGAAGTGCCCGATGGGTGAGACTTACCGAACGCACCACCTCCGTCACACTGGGCATGTCTTCAGGAACAATCAATTGGGCCCATCCCCATACGTCTCGCCAGCTAAGCGCGTTGGCCATGATCCATGCCATGACGGGACGCAACTCCTCATCAGAACTACTCACCCGTTCTAAGACCAATACCAGCACACCGTCTTTTTGCGAGAAGCCACGTAGAAGTCGCTCACCATTCGGGGTGGTCAACGGCCACAATTCTGTGAGATAGCGCTGGGAAAGCGTCGCTTCCTCGACCGTGGGTTTGAGGCGCGCTCGGACAATGCGCCGAGGCTCCAGTCCCACTGCCTCATGCTGAGAGACGACAAGTGAGGAGTGTTGACGTAGACACACCGCGAGCAGGTACGCGAGCTCTTGGGCTCGCTCGGGCGTGTCGTGCACATCAACACGTACCGAAAAATTGGTCGTGTGGTAAAAACCGCCACGCTCAATCTGAGGGTGTCCTACGGAGAGCCTCAGTACGGGCGTTAAGAGGGCGAGGGCGGCGCGGGCAATGGTCTCGGTGAGGACGTATTGCTCGGCGGCTGAGTGCGCCTGCCACGCACTCACAGCGGCCTGATCCCGAGGATCCGGGGCCACTTCAAACTGCAAAAACACCTCAGCGGGATCGCTAAGCACATCGCGCTCACTCGCCTCCATAGTTCTCTACCGGTCCGCGGGCACGACGCGGTAGAGTTTATCGTTCGTGCGAATTTTCTCTGGCACGACAAACGTCACCTCATCGCCCTTTTTGGCCACGGTGCCTGGTTGATCATTGACACGCATCCCTTCAACCGTGAAACTCACTGCCCCTGTGGTGGGACCCGTCACCAAGACCTTATCACCTTCGTGCAATTCCCCGGCTTGCACCTTAAAGTGCCCCACACCAGCCTTAGCGTAGTAGTCCAAGGTAATGGCGCAATAGACCTTCTTTTCAGTAGCTTTGGATCCATAGCCGTCGGTTAATTGGGCAACCGGCTCCCCTAGGTAGTAGCCATTCCAGAACCCACGGTTAAAGACTTTCGCTAACCGTTCATCCCATTCACTCTTGGCGTTTTCGTCCCAATGCCCTTGAGCAATCCGCTTGAGGGCCTCATCGTAGGCTTCGGTCACGGTACGCACGTACTCTGGCCCACGGGCTCGGCCTTCGATTTTGAAAACGCGAGCACCCGCAGCCACCATACGATCCAAAAATCCGATGGTTTTGAGGTCTTGAGGGGAGAAAATGTAGCCATTGTCTACGGCTAATTCGATATCACGCTCTTTGTCTTTGACGATGTATTCGCGTCGGCACGTCTGAAGACATTCACCGCGGTTGGCACTTTTACCACGCGTGCCTTCACTTAAGTAGCAACGTCCACTCACGGCCATACAAAGTGCGCCATGGCAAAACATTTCCAAGCGAATCGGTTCCCCACGGGGCCCTAAAATCGGCTCCTCAATCACTTGTTGGTGAATATGAGCGACTTGTTCGAGCGTCAATTCACGGGCGAGCACCGCCACGTCCGCAAACTGCGCATAAAAACGTAGCGCTTCGACGTTAGCGATATTGAGTTGTGTGGAGAGATGGACTTCTAAACCCACCGAGCGTGCCGCCAGCATCGCCGCGACGTCCGCCACAATAACGGCTGAAATCCCCGCGGCTTTGGCTTGGTGCATGATCGTATTCAACGCCCCCAAGTCTCCGTCGTAAATCACCGTATTGACCGTGAGATAACTCTTCACACCGTGTTCGGCGCAGAGTTGAGCCAATTGGGGCAGATCGTCCGCCGTAAACGCTTTGGCTGAGTGCGCACGCATATTGAGAGCACCCACACCAAAATACACCGCATCCGCACCGCCTTGAAAAGCGGCGTGCATGGCTTCTAAGGACCCTGCCGGGGACATCAATTCAAAATCACTACGTTGCATGCTTTTCCTATGGGTTTATCGATGGTTGGTGAGTCTCACTCGCCGATCGATGTCACTAAAACTGGGCGTAGGTGTCTCGGGTTGGGCGCTCGCGTACTCGCAGTGCAACAATTCATGCGCCAAATGCCCATTGGGTGCGCCCAAAAAGTCTTGATAGAGCGCCTGTACATCCGGGTTCTCATGCGCCCCTTTGATCGCATTGGCCTCATCGAGCGCATACACTTTGGCTTGACGCTGAGCAAGGGTACGTAACCAACCTGCACCGCGTGCGGTACCGCCCCCACCAATACATCCGCCTGGGCAGGCCATCACTTCAACAAAATGGTAAGGCGACTCGCCCCGCTTGACTAACTCAAGCATTTTCTCAGCACTACGAATCCCGTAGACGACCGCCACACGAAGTGTACCGAATTCTTCGGTTTCAATCGAGGCCTCTTTGGTATTCTCGAGTCCACGCACGGGCGTGAGGGGTAAGTGTCCAAAACGAGGACCCCCGGTTTGTGCCGACACCGTGCGCACCGCGGCCTCCATCACACCTCCCGTCGAAGCAAAGAGTTGCCCCGCCCCCGAGGTTTGGGTCATTAAGTGCTGATCAAACGGCTCCGGCGCCAATTGCAGTAGATCAATGCCACGACGTTCGAGTAACCGGTGTAATTCTTGCACCGTCAAGACTAAGTCGACATCACGCTCACCACCGTGCTTGAGGTTTTCGCGAGCACTCTCGCCTTTTTTTGCCGTACACGGCATGATCGAGAGGTGGCGGATCACCTTCGGGTTTAGCCCTAATTTTTGAGGCAAATACGTTTTGGCTAAGGCGCCAAAAATTTGTTGTGGCGAGCGCGTGCTCGACAAATGCTCTAACAGATCGGGGTGCGTTTTTTCCATATGGTTCACCCAACCCGGACAACACGAGGTGAACATCGTGTCGGGGTGAGTGAGCGTGCCCTTTGCTTTCGCTTCACGAAGCCGCGTCAGTAATTCCGTCCCCTCTTCCATAATGGTCACATCGGCCGCCCAACGCGTATCCATCACATAGTCCGCCCCTAAGCGCTTCAAGGCGGCCACTAATTGCCCTTCGAGATTCGTTCCCGCGGGTGCGCCAACCATTTCGCTAATGGCAATACGTGTGGCCGGTGCAAACTGCACCACCGTCGTCACGGCCGGATCATCGAGCCAATCGAGTGCCTGTTCGCATTGGTCTTTCACCGAGAGGGCGCCCGTGGGACATACGAGGGCGCACTGCCCACATTGGATACAACGGTTAGAATCGCCCCAAAGTCCGCCATCAAAGCCAATCTGAGCCTCAGTCCCTGTACCTTCAAACGTGATCGCCCCAATCCCATGCAACTGACGACACACTTCCACGCACCGCACACAACGAATGCACTTATCCTGAATAAAGGTAAGCCCCGTTGCCGACCAGTCCGTTCCTTCACGTGCCGTGAGCGTACCCGACAGATGACCGACATCGAGTCCCACTTGCAAAGCGACCTGTTGCAATTCACAAGCCCCATGCCGTGGACACGCGGAACACGTTTCGCAGTGATCCATAAAGAGTAATTCGGCTTGGAGTTTTTGGTGGGAACGCACCTTCGCCGAGCGGGTGTCCACGTAAGAGCCCTCCAGTGCCCGTGTATCACAGGCACTCACGAGTCGCTTACCCTCAGACGTTGTCATCTCCACGAGACACATACGGCAAGTACCCGGGCGGTGATTGAGTGCTGCAAATTCGCACAACGTGGGCACAAAGACCCCTTCGCGTCGCGCCACCATCAAGAGCGTTTCGCCTTCCGTAAAAGACACCACACGTCCATTTAACGTCATTTGAGCCATGTATCGTTACCTCGTTCGCTTAAACCCGTTCCATGGCCGTGTTGCCTGGAATATGCTTCAAAGTACTGACCCCAAAGAGTCGATAGCAACGCATGCAGCGCGAGGCTTCGGCCCATGCCTGATCTTGGGTTAACCCTTGTTCGACTTCATCCCAATTCTGAGCGCGCTCCTGAGCGCTGAGTCGCGCCATTTCAGCGCGCGCTTTAACAGGTAGCGGTCGTTCGGCATGGCACTCGGCTAAGAGTTTCCCTTTGGCAATCAATTCGCCCATTCGACGACGTGCGATAAAACCCGTGTCAAGCGTCATCAGGTATTCGTCAATACTCTTCGCCGCTTGTTGTCCTTGGGCCATCCCATGAATCAGGGTCGTAGGCCCCGCGGCAGCATCGCCGCCCGCAAACACCCCTGGGCGAGTGGTCTGCAACGCGTCATCCACGGCGATCGTGCCACGACGCGTTAAGGCAACCCCATCGTCAGGACTCAACACAGCGGGATCCAATTTCTGACCAATCGCGGCAATCACATAGGCGCACGGAATCACGAATTCACTGCCTTCAATGGGCACCACGGCACGGCGCCCCGTGGCATCGGGCTCAGTCTCGCGCATACGAATAACTTCTAAGCCAACGACTTTGCCGTTTTCAACCAAAATCCGTTGGGGAGCCGTTAAAAATTCAAAGCGAATGCCTTCATCAAGCGCGGCATCAATTTCTTCTTGGTCCGCGGGGGCCGAGGCACGCGTGCGTCGATAACTAACGATCACATTGCCTTCTTTGACCATACGGCGGGCACTACGACAGCAGTCCATCGCCACGTTGCCACACCCCACCACAACCACGTCTCCCTGAAGTTCAGGGGCTTGTCCGTTACGCTGGGCTTTTTCAATGTCTAAAAGGAAATCCAACCCTTTTAAGTAGCCTTGCGCCTCGGTGTCTTCGTTGGGGAGTCCAAGGTATTGTCCGAGTGCACACCCCATCGCTAAAAACACAGCCTCATAACCCCGTTTAAATAAGGAGTCAATCGAAAAGTCTCGCCCTAAGCGCTGATGGTAGAAATACTGTCCCCCCATCTTTTCAATGACCCCCGTTTCGGTATCCAAAAAGTTGTTTGGCAAGCGATACATGGGAATGCCTAGGCGTGCCATACCGCCCGCGCCCCCCTGCTCTTCAAAAATATCCACCTGATGTCCGAATCGCAGTAAATGGTAGGCACAGGTAATCCCAGCCGGTCCCGCCCCGACCACGGCGACACGTTTCGATACAGGGGTGAGGCGATGGGGAGGTTCATGGGAAAACAAATTCTCAATCGTACTACCCGTATGGTCCGCCGCATAGCGCTTCAAATCACGAATCGCCACGGGGCGATCAATTTCGGCACGCACACACGCCCCCTCGCAGGGGCGCACACACACGCGACCACACGAGCCCACCAAGGGATAGTGCTCCAGCAACACCCCGGTGGCTAACTCCGGATGACCATCACGAATGTAATCAATGTATCGCGGCACATTCACATGGGCAGGGCACGCCTCAATACAAGGCGCCGTCGCAACCGAATAAAAATCCCGACCCGAATCAGGGATGGCTGGCGCATCGGCAACTAAGCTACGAAAATGCGTGAGGGCCCCAATGAGGGCCGCCGGTGTCGAAATACCAATCCCGCAGAGACTCGTTTCGGCCATGTGCTCGGCGATCAGTAAAACACGGTCCCAGTCGACCGTGTTACCTTCTCCTTGGCGAGCTTTGTCGAGTGCCTCATCAATTAATACGGAACCGGCACGGCACGGTGTACACCGGCCGCAGGAGAGCTCCCGGGTACGATGGTAGTAACGCCAGAGAATATCCGCGAGCGTGACACGCGTATCAAAAACGAGAAACCCTTGAGGTCCAACAAATCCCGCCACCGGGTTGCCGGGATTAAACATCGAAAACTCTTCGATCGGTAAGGAGTCCGGTACTTCTCCGTCAATCGTGCGACGGTTGTCGTAGACACGGCCCTTCCAGACGCCATAAATGAGTTCGTCCATAGCCAATCTTTTCCTTTATGTCTAGGCGTGGGTCGCATAAAGACAGGACTGCTTCACACGACACAAAGGGAGACTACGCCCAAGACAGAAAACGAAGCCAACAAAGGGGTCAGACTGACTCATTACTCAGGCGTAAGCTCATGCGTTTGGCAATATTATCATTAGCTTCTCGGGATTGCTATGACGAAATAACGCCCTAGGGCTACTCAACTTGGCCGAGTACGACTACTTTTGTGAGCGAGCAGAATGGCGATAGGGCTGCAAACACTTCACCACCTGTTCAAACGAGGCTGGCATTTCCTTAAAACGATAGACCGTTTTCATGGCTCCCGAGAGCGCTTCGTAGCGATACACGTCACCCGTATACTTCACCCAGGCACGGTAGAACACACTGTCGGGATAGGTTTTGGCCGTTTCCACAAAAATAAGGTGTCCTCCCAAGAGCGTCACAAGCACCCCTTCCGAGGTGGACTGAAGGACTTTGGCATAGCTTGACGTTGGATACACCCAACCCGACTCTGGCACATGGCTCCCATCGGATCCCCCCGCGACAAACCAATCCACCGTGCGCTCTAACTCCACGCCCTCCACCGGGAAGTCACCAAAACAGGCTTGGATCGCCGCTTCACGCGCTTCTTCGGGCGTAGGGGCTTTCGGTTCAGGTTGAGCGGTACGTGTGATTTCTTCGGTGATAGCCTCCGCTAAGGGCGCTGCCGTACGAGGTTCGGGACGAGTCGTCTCGTGAGACCCACGAGGCGCGCTTGCCTCAGCACGATCCTTCACCATCTTGCTATAGACAGCCTCGGAGTCGGCAAACCACTCGCGCACACAGTGAAGCGTTTGACAGGCTTCACGCTTTTTCCAATTAGCGACCACGAAGGCCCGAAATTCGGGCGTATTACCCGTCGCTTTTTTGGCCGCTTGATAGGTCTGCGACAAATGCTCATCCGCGAGCGAGAGCTGCGCATCCGCGCAGATGAGTTTTTCCGAATAGGAGCGTGCCTTGGTGCAATCAAAACTGGCGGCCCAGAGTGGCGTCGCGAGTACACCGAGCGTTATCCACGTGCAAAGCGAGGGGGTCAATCGCATACAAAATCCTCTTAATCACGACAATTTCAGTTGTCAATAGTGTTCATTATAGTCATTCACTCTCGTCTCACTCGACTTGATACTAATCAGTATTTTCAGAAAAAATTCGCTTTTCCATAATTTTTTATGAAAATACTCATTCTTTTGGTGGAGTCCATTGCGATTTTTCTTTAAAATGACTTCGTTTTCTCATCAACCTTCCCGGGCACGTCATGGCTCGATCGCCCTTTGACGGGGTTAACGGAGCTTCTACCCAAGTCCCCGTCTCCCGTTGTATCGTGCCTACCCGCTATGACCCTTGTCCGAACTTTGGATACCCTTATGGCTTCTGAGATTTCTCCTATTCTTTCTCAATACATCCCCATTGCCGATTTACTCGTCAAAACCTTCGGTGAGGACTGCGAGGTCGTTTTGCATGACTTGAGTAAGCCAGAAAACTCTGTCGTTTATGTCGCTAATGGTAAGGTGACGGGGCGTCGCGTTGGAGACAGCTTTCAGCATCTGATTTCGCAAGCGCTCATTGCGGAGAAAACCTATAAGGATGTGATCCCTAACTACTACTTCCGTCATCAAGATAAGCTCATTCGCTCCTCGTCGCTCTTTATTCGCGACTTGGAAGGGCATTTGGTGGGGGCGCTCTGTATCAACCTGGATACAAGCAAAATCACCCAGCAAATTACCTACTTAACGGGACTCTTACCGGACGTGCAAAAAGCGCCCAGCAGTCTCAATCCGTTCCGAAGTTTTACGCTCGATTCGATCGATCCAACCAATGTCAATAGCAACATGCTGGATATTGTCAACGAAATGATCGACAGCATTTTGGCCAGTCACGACTCGGCCTTTAATAAAGAATCGCGCTTAAAAATCATTCGCTTCATGCTCTCGCGTGGCGTATTCCAAGTCAAGGGGGCCGTCGAAATCGTGGCCGAACGCTTGGGAATTTCGAAAGCCACGATGTATGGCTACATTGATGAAGCCCGCAATAATCCTTAATCGCGCTCACCGTACTCTTGTTTTTCCTTCCTAGGGAGGCCTACTATGGATTTCATTTGTTCGCGTTGCGGAGAACGTACTCCGAGCACTACGCATGCGTCTCACTGCCATTGTGGGGGACTGTTTAATATCGACTTTGAAGCCCCCCGTTGGGACGCTTCCCTGATTGATCGCTCCGAGTGGAGTCTGTTTCGCTATCGCCGCTTTATGGCAATCGATGGGGACGCTTGGCGTCACATCACCATGGGTGAAGGGATGACCCCTGTGATTCGTCTGGACGATCAGGTCTTATTAAAGATGGATTACACCATGCCCACGTTATCCTTTAAAGACCGTGGGGCAGCCACCCTCGTGAGCCACATGGCAGAAATTGGGGTGAAACGTTGTGTGCAAGACTCCAGCGGTAATGCGGGTAACAGCGTGGCTGCTTACTGTGCGCGTGCGGGGATTGCCTGCGACATTTACGTCCCCGAAGGAACCAGTCCTAAAAAGATCACCATGATCGAATCCCATGGTGCCAAAGTTCATGTGATCCCCGGTACGCGTGACCACTGTGCCGATGTGTGCCGTGCGGCCGTCCTCAACGAAGGCGCCTACTACGCCAACCACGTCTACAACCCCTATTTCTATGAAGGGATGAAGGCGTATATCTACGAAACCCTCGAACAATTGGGTCGTTTACCTGAACACATCGTCGTGCCCGTCGGGAACGGTACGCTCTTTATTGGTGTCATGAAGGCCATTGAACATTTAATGGCCTCGGGTGCCATTGAAAAAGAACCCCATATCGTCGCGTTGCAAAGCGAATACTGCGACCCGCTTTACCAGGCCGTGGAACAAGGCAAAGACGAACCCGTCGCCGTCACACCGCGTCCTACCCAAGCCGAAGGCATCGCGATTGGTCGCCCGATGCGCGGTCGTCAATTGCTTGACTATGTGAAACGCCATAACGTCACCATGGTCCATGCCCCGGAAGATCAGATTTTAGCCGCCCGTTCGCACTTAGCCAAACGCGGGATTTATTGTGAGCACACGACGGCTGCCAACTATGCCGCCTGGCTCCATTACGCTGAAACTGCCCACCCCGAAGGGGACGTGCTGATTACGATGTGTGGTGCGGGCATTAAGTCCGACCATTAATCGCGACCCTTGCTTTTGCCACCCGTGAGCGTGCACCGCACGATCACGGGTTTTCTCTTTTGGGACCCGTTAATAGACGGCGTGCATGACACGCGACACTAAGAGCGTGTTGAAGGCTTGGTATTCGTCCGCAGAAATCGCCTTCGGTGAACTCATCACGACCAAATCATGGCCTCGGTACCCTGGGTGATAGGCAGGGTGCACGTGTGGATACGGATTGGCGACAAACCCCGAACGTTCATAAAACCCCTGACGGCGTTGCGAGATGGCATCAATCGGAGGATCAATTTCGAGAACAACCGTTTTGCCTTTCGCTTGTAAGTAGCCCAGGGCCTGCTTCCCTAATCCTTGATTACGACGACTGCTATCAATGGCTAAGTGTTCAACATAGAGAAACGAGTCCCCCTCCCAGTAGAGCACAATCCCGGCAAACGTTCCCTCCTGCAACATCACCTCAAAGTGATAAGCGGGATCACTGAGAATGCGATCTTGTGACGGGGCCTCACGCTGTTCATGGTACGGAAAACTCTGCGCATACAACGCACGGGCGTCGGCATAATACGGATCGTGAGGGGACTTAATACGGATAAATTCGCTCATAGTATTCTGTAGGTTCACTCGCTCAGTCCTTTCTGTTAGTGAGACTGAGCGTTGAAATGACAAACGAAAGCCCATGGTACGCCAGTGACCCAAGGGGGTCAAGCACAACGCGCGAGATCCAAAAAGGAACGCCCGCTTCAGCAACAACCGAAACGGGCGTTTTTCCGAGCCACCGAATTTAGAGACAGGTGTTGAGGATCACCTCAACGTCTTCTTTCGCTAACGGGAGCAAATGGCCCACGGGACCCCGTGCGCAACAACGCTGTGCCAAATCCGCCACCGGCACATCGGTATACCCCAATTCCGAAAGCGTCAAGGGCATCCCCATGTTCTGGTAGAACGCACAGAGTTTGGCAATCCCCAAGGAAATGGTTTCCGTCTCGGACTCTTGTGCCGGGACCCCCATCACACGGATGGCAAACTGGACAAATCGCTTGGGTTTTTGCAAGGCGACATAGCGCATCCAAGCGGGGATCACAATCGCCAACCCCATCCCATGCACAATCTCTTCGTTCCAACCCGAGAGCATGTGTTCGATCGCATGGCAGGCCCAGTCTTCTTCGCGCCCTAACCCAAAGTAACCATTATGAGCAAAGGTCCCGACCATCGCTACTTGGCACCAGGAATCGTAGTCTTCGGGGTTATTGCGTAAGCGTAACCCAAAGACCATTGCCGTACGCATCGCGGCTTCCGCCTGCGCATCCGTATAGGCCGTGTGGGGGGTATTGGAGAAGTAACGCTCCATGATGTGCGAAATCATGTCCACCACCCCAGCACCGATTTGCTTCATCGGCAAGGTCATGAAGAGTTCGGGATTGATGATAGCAACACGCGGGCGAATGCACTCGGCCCCAATCCCCGTCTTCACACCGTTGTGCGTCATCACGGAGCGAATGGATTGTTCACTACCCGCAGCAGGCAACGTTAATACCGCAATCACCGGGAGAGCTTCGGTCGGCTGGCGCCCTTCCGCATAGTAAACCCAAGGGTCGGATTTGGTTTTTAACCCCACCGCCGCAGCCTTGGCGGTGTCGATTACGGAACCGCCCCCAGCGGCAAGCACTAAGTCAATGGTTTCGTCCTTTAATTCGTCCATTAACTGATGCACAAAACTCATTAACGGGTTGGGCTGAACCCCACCACGTGCCAACACCGTGTGACCGGCTTGTGTCAATTGGGTTTCTAAGCGCCCTAAGAGCCCAGAGCGGACTACCGACCCTCCACCATAGACCACCAAAACACGTGCAGGACGACCTACAACTTGTGTCACCAAATCACCGACCTGATTTTCAGCGCCGCGACCAAAAACTAAACGACACGGATTGTAGTAACTAAAATTCAACATCGCTCAATACCCTCAAACAATTCAAATCGAGCGTTCATAGGCCATAAGGGCATAGTGAACACTCACTCCACTCAAATGCAACAAGCAAAGTTCATGCTTTACAGCCGTCACCAGTGCCTCTTGGACAACCTGTCTGCCTGCCGTGAATGGCAACCCAATCACCCATAGAGGTGGGTATTCCAATTCAATTATTTTAGCGAGTCCACCCCATGGCGACTAGTAGCCAAGCGATTGGGCTCCTACTGCGTCGGGAGAACTAGTCGTGAAGATCCAGCACCCCTCCCTGTGAGCTACTTTCGCCAGCGACGGCGTTGCTCAAATAAACAGACGGCTGCAGCAGCGGCCACGTTTAAACTTTCACAGTCGGGCTCAATCGGAATGTAGAAGCGGCGATCCGTAAGCGAAAGCGCCTCTTCAGAGACTCCAGGCCCCTCCGCTCCCATAATCCACGCCGTAGGCGCTGGCGGATAGTGGTCGGTGGCAAAGAGATCCTCCCCTCCTCGCGCATCGGCTGCTAGGATCGTGCCTGAGAAGCGTTCACGCAGTTGGTGAGCACTCACTCCTTCAATCAACGTCGCCCCAAAATGGGCCCCCATGCCTGCACGTAATACTTTCGGTGTCCAGAGCTGCACCGTGTTGGGTGACGTAACAATGGTTTTTACCCCAGCCGCCACCGCCGTACGAATTAACGTCCCCGCATTGCCCGTATCCTGTACGCCATCCAAATAAAGCAGGGACTGCGTGGCGTCGACTGAGTCAATCGTCAGCACCGGGACGGCGATTTCCATCATGATGCCAATACCATGCTCCACAGGGCTCAACGCTTGAAAAAGGGAATTTTTAAGGGTAAATAGTGCGATCCCTTGGGTTTGGGCACGAGCGAGCAACGCTTGGGCTTCCGCATTGGGCGATTCGTTCACCAAGAGGGCAGCGACACGCGTCGAGCGATTCGCCAGGGCTGTCTCGCAAAGATGGGCGCCTTCCAATAAAGTGGCCCCCTCTTTTTTCACCGCTCGTGACTCGGTGGCTAACTTTTTCCAGCGCTTATAGCGCGGGTTAGATTCACTCTCAATGAATGTCATTGAACTACTTCTCACTTGTGTGTTCGTTAAGATAGTCGCGAATTGGCTTGAAGGTTTTCCGATGAATCGGGGTCACCCCAAATTGCGCAATGGCAGCAAGGTGTTGCCGTGTGCCATATCCCATATGTTGGGCAAAGCCGTACTGAGGGTAGGTCTTATCGAGGTCGACCATTAATGCGTCGCGACTGGTTTTGGCCAAAATGGAGGCAGCGGCAATCTGTGCAACGCGCGCATCTCCCTCGACCAAGGTGGTCACTGGGTAAGGAAACCCTCGGGGACGATAATTCCCGTCAATCATGACAATCGTCGGTTTGAGCGTTAAGCCTAATACCGCTCGCTTCATGGCCAGTACCGTGGCTTGCAAAATATTGTGCGTATCGATTTCCGGTTCGGACCCCCACGCCACACACCACGCCAAGGCTTTAGCACGGATTTCTTCGGCTAAGACGTCACGCTCGTGAGCGCTTAACTGTTTGGAGTCGTTTAATCCGACAATCGGACGATGGCGATCCAAAATCACGGCGGCCGCACACACGGGACCGGCGAGGCATCCACGCCCCGCTTCATCCACACCGACCGCATTGACCTCATCCCAAGGGTAAAGCGTCTCGGCAAAAAGCCCCGGTACCCCAGCCTCTAACGTGAGGGCTGGTTTATCGCCCTCACCGATCCAGAACCAATCGTTTTGCGCCGACATACCCGTCTCTAGTGCCGCGCGTACTGGCAAATCACGTCCGCAGCCAAATTCGCCGTATCGGCCTTCAAGCTAGCATGCATCGCTTGGAAGCGTTCCACCAAGTAGGCACGACGCTTGTCGTTCGTGAGTGCATCCTCGATCGACCACGAGATGGCATCGGGCTCACAGAAATACTGTAGGAATTCGGGCACTAAACGTTCCCGCGCCAGAATATTCGGCAGGGAAACGTAATCAATTAACCCCTTCTTTTCCATCAATAGCCCCGTAAAGCCAGGCATTTTGTAGCCTACCACCATCGGTTTTTTGTAAAGGGCACACTCTAGGGCTGCCGTTCCCGACGCCACCAGTACGGCATCCGAGGCTTCAATCGCGCGGTGGCTTTGCCCCACGACGACGGTTAACCGTTCTGCTAACCGCGGGTACTGGTTGGCTAACTGCTCTAATGAGGCTTTGGCCTGATCATCGATCGCTGGCACAATCACGCTCACCGGGCCCGAGCGCTTCATTAACCGTTCAACCGCTTCAAAGAAAATCGGGGCACAACCCGACAATTCGGACGCACGCGAACCAGGCATCACCGTTAAGACACGATCATTGAGGGGCACATTCAAAGCCGTTCGGGCGCCCACCATATCGGGTTCTTCGGGAATCATCGAGGCGAGCGGATGCCCCACAAATGTGGCAGGAATACCCGCCTTACGGTAGATCTCTTCTTCAAAGGGGAAGACAAGCAGCATATGGTCGACTGCACGGCGAATCGTTTGAATGCGCTCTGGACGCCATGCCCAAATCGAAGGACTCACCAAATGCACGACAGGAATCTGTCGACGACGTAATTCCGTCTCCAGTCCCAAATTAAAATCCGGGGCATCCACGCCCACAAACACGCGAGGCAGGGAATCCGCAATACGTCCTCCCAGCGAGCGACGTAACTTCAGTAAACGGGGTAAGTGGGCTAACACTTCCACATAGCCACGCACCGAGAGTTCATTGATATCGTGCCAACAACGGAAGCCCACCTCACGCATCTTGGGACCACCGATCCCATACTGCAGAGCGCCCTCCATACGGCGTTGCACTTCGGGAATCACCATACTGGCAATTAAGTCACCACTGGCTTCGCCCGCCAACCAAACGGCACCATCGCGCTGAACCGTATTTTCTTGAGTTTGCATAGTCTTACCACCGTTTGTGGGTCGTGTCCCGTTGACACGACGCCCCATTAAAAAGAGGCGTTAGCTCAACCGAGAGGCCTCCCGTTGCGAGCCTAACGCCTCAGATGTCTTTAGGACAATATTACCCAAATTAGAGTAACTGAATCGAGAGGAGGATAAACGTTGCCGTCGGTAAAACGGGTAACGAGGCATCCAAGCGATCGAAGAACCCACCGTGACCCGGCAACAAATTGGAGGAGTCTTTAATCCCCACTAAGCGTTTTAACATCGATTCCCAGAGGTCCCCTGAAATCGAGAGTGCCACCAAACCTAAAATGATCAATACCCCAGGCCCAAAGCCTAAGTTATCGAACACATAGTTTGTGAAGACAATCTTTTGATCACAGAAGACATAAGTGAGAATGAAAAAGAGCGTCACGATCAAATATGCACCCAACGCGCCTTCCAAGGTCTTCTTGGGGCTGATCGCCGGTGCCATCGCATGACGTCCCCAAGCGCGACCACAGAAATACGCCGAAATATCCGCGCCCCAGACAATCAAAAAGACCGAGAGAACCAACACCCAGTCGCCGGCCTGATAAAGCCAGAGCATGGACAAATAGGCCGCGGGCACAAAACAAACGGCTGACCAGAGGCATTGCCGCTGGCTCACTTTAAAGCCCGTCGTGCGGCTGAGGAGTTCCGCCACAAAAATGACAAACCAAGCCACCATAACGAGCCCGTTCATCACAAAGAGGAACCAATTCATGCGATCCAGGCCGCCTGCCCAATAAATGGAAAATTGCGCCGCCATTTCCACAACGGACACCAGTAATGCTGGGCGAGGCCCCAAGCCCCCCATACGCAGCCATTCGTAGAGTGCAGCTCCAAAGGCGATGGCCATGACCCCGCCAAAGGCTAAGGGCCCCAACCAAATGGAGAGCATCAAAATCACAAGCAGAACCACTGCTGTAATTACACGCGTGAGCAACATTCTTCGCATTCCTCCGCTGGGTTGGCCCCCAGCTTTCTCGAAAACAGTCCTAATCCTCCAGAGGGATTAGCGCTAAACACCTCTCATTCTAACTAAAAGTAGCTAGCAAGGAGAAGTGATATCACAAAGTCGCGCATTTTTTCTCGCCAGCCCCACTGGGGTTAATTGCCCGTGTGTTGGAGTTGCTCACTCGTTCGGCCAAAACGCCGTTCACGCCCGGCGTACCAACGCAGCGCCTCAGTGAAATCGTCTTCATTGAAGTCGGGCCAAAGCCGTTCGGTGAAATACACTTCCGCGTAGGCACTCTGCCAGAGTAAGAAGTTCGAGAGTCGATATTCCCCCCCTGTGCGAATCATCAGGTCAACGGCCGGCACCGTGAGGTGCGCCTCAATACTATCGGGAGTCACTGCAAGCCCCTTTTGGTTGAGCTGCTCAACGGCTTGAATCAGGTCCCAGCGCCCACCATAGTTGGCCGCCACGTTTAACCGCATCTGGCTACCCAAGCGCGTCGCCTCTTCGGCGTCAGTAATAATGGTGTTGAGCTCACTCGAAAAAGCCGTTTTATCCCCAATGACACGCAAGGCCACACCGGCATCCAGTAGTGGTTGTGTCCACTTTTGCAATGCCGACGCAAAGAGTTTCATCAGCATGTCCACTTCGGTCTGGGGGCGTGCCCAATTTTCGGACGAAAAGGCAAAAACGGTGAGCTCTTTGACCCCAGCGCGAACCGCTGCCTCCGTGATGCGGTTTAAGGCTTGTACCCCACGACGGTGACCTTCTGCACGGGGTAAATGTCGCTGTTTAGCCCAACGACCATTCCCATCCATAATGATGGCAACATGAGGAGCAATGACGGGTACAAACATGGGTGTATTGATGCACGATGGATAGAAAGTGAAACCCCTCAGCTCAATAGGTTGGGAGGCTGAGGGGATTGTGTCCGCGACCGGGGTACGGGACGTCCGACCAAAAAGGAGCGGCGCGAGCTGGACA
>CAJJMF010000002.1 GCA_905192805.1 uncultured Sutterella sp.
AGCGAAAAGTTTTTAAATTTAGCCGCTGCTCAGATTTCGGACTATTTCGATAAAGTGGACTTCATCGAGCGCGTTCGCAAAGGAACCGCTCCCAAACCTGAAGCCATTTTCCACCAGGGAGCCTGTTCCGATACGATGGAACAAAACGGCGTGTACATGATGGAGAACAATTATCGCTACACGTTGGAATTGTTCCGCTGGGCGCAAGAGCTCCGCATTCCGTTCATTTATGCTTCCTCTGCCGCAACCTACGGCCCGCGTACGGAATTCGTGGAAGATATCCGCTACGAACAACCCTTAAACGTTTATGGCTACTCCAAATACTTATTTGACCAAGTGTTGCGTCGCGAATTAACGTCGCTTACCGCGCCTGTCATTGGGTTACGGTACTTCAACGTGTACGGCCCCCACGAACAACATAAAGGTCGCATGGCAAGCGTCGCTTACCACCAGTACTTCCAGTACCGTCGTGAAGGGAAGGTAAAGCTTTTTGAAGGCTGCTTGGGCTATGGCAATGGGGAACAGTCGCGTGACTTTGTTTATATCGATGACGTCACTCAGGTCTTAATGCATTTCTTGGATAAACCGGTATCCGGGATCTATAACTGCGGGACGGGTCGTGCACAACCCTTTAATGATGTAGCCTTATCCGTGATTAATGCCTTACGTGAAGCCAATGGGAAAACCACCCTCACCCTCGACGAAGCGGTACGCACGGGCGAGCTCGAATATATCGCGTTCCCGGAGGCACTCAAAGGCAAGTATCAAGCCTTCACGCAAGCCAACCTTACCGCACTGCGCGCCAGTGGTTGCGATGTGACGTTCCGTACCGTCGAAGAAGGTACTCGCGACTACATGCAGTACCTGTTAGCCACCTACCCAAACGTGGACTAACCCATGCGACGGGCAGCGTTTCTTGATCGCGATGGCGTGATTAATATCGATCACGCCTACGTCTACCGACAAGAGGAGTTTGAGTGGGTTCCTGGGGTCCTCGATGCTGCACGTACGCTTTACGAGGACGGATGGAGCTTGGTCATCGTGACCAATCAATCAGGCATCGGGCGAGGCTACTATACGGAAGCGCAATTTTGGGAATTAACGCGCTGGATGACTCACGAGTTTGAAAAAGCGGGAGCACCCATTGCGCATGTGGCCTTTTGCCCCCATCACCCCGAAAAAGCGCTTCCCCCGTATCGGCAAGCCTGCCAGTGCCGCAAACCCGAACCCGGCATGCTGCTCTCATCAGCCGACATGCTCTCCATTGACTTGGGGCACTCCATCATGTTTGGCGATAAACCGGGGGACATGACCGCTGGGCGCCGAGCTGGGTGTTTTGAACGGGTCTTATTAGGAACGGATGGCCGTCATCTCCCCGAGCTGAGTGCAGATGCGACCGTCGCCTTCACCTCGCTTGCCAGCGCTGTGCAATCTCCTTGGTATCACGCTTTAATGAAAACCTTGATTACCCTATGAGTACTCGTCTTCCTGCCCCTCAATTTGAGGCCAAAATTTGTTCTTTGGATGAACTCCCCGAACGGCGCCAGCACTTAGTGGGCCCTGTCGTGTTCACCAATGGTGTCTTTGACATTTTGCACCGTGGACATGTCACGTACCTTGCTCAAGCACGTAGCTTAGGGGGAAGCTTGATTGTGGCCCTCAACAGTGACCAATCGGTGAAACTCTTGGGCAAGGGCGACGACCGGCCCATCAATACGGAAATGGATCGTGCCGCCGTTCTGGCCGCACTGGAGTGTGTCGATCTAGTGGTCATTTTCCCCGAGAAAGTGCCGCTTCGTGCCGTCGAATTGGCCCATCCGGATATCTATGTGAAAGGGGGCGACTATCGGGTAGAAGATTTACCCGAGGCAAAATTGGTCGCTACCTGGGGCGGCAAAACAGTCACGGTGACGTTCGAACATGAACGCTCTACCACAAATTTACTAAAACGAATCCGCGCCTCTTAGGGCTTATAAAAAAGGGATGAGCACACTGTCGTGCCATCCCTTTCTTTATCCCTGACGATGGGATTAATGAATCACGAAACCACGTTTACGAGCGTAGTTGATCGTCGCATCCAAGAACCCTTGCTTGCTACCGCAGTCAAAGCGTTTTCCTTCAAAGCGATGCGCATAGGTGGACACCGTTTCCAACGAAGCGCACACACCGTCCGTTAATTGAATTTCCCCACCGACCCCAGGTTGGGTTCCTTCGAGGTAGTCGAAAATTTCCGGTTCAAAAACATAGCGGCCAATGACCGCTAAACGCGAAGGTGCAACGCTCGGATCGGGTTTTTCCACGATGCCACGCATCGCCGAGGTACGCAATTTATCGTCGTCGACACTCACAATCCCGTAGTTCTTCGTTTCTTCCGGAGCCACGTCGAGCACGGCCAACACCGAGCCCCCACCCATTTCTTCACGGGTCTTGATGAGTTGACCAATGCACGGTTCTTCGGAGTCGACTAAGTCGTCCGCCAAAATCACCCCAAAGGGTTCATCACCGACAACAGGCTTCGCGC
Organism: uncultured Sutterella sp.; assembly: GCA_905192805.1. Taxonomy (GTDB): domain Bacteria; phylum Pseudomonadota; class Gammaproteobacteria; order Burkholderiales; family Burkholderiaceae_F; genus Sutterella. The sequence continues at coordinate 2,522 of CAJJMF010000002.1, forward strand.
ATAACACGGCATGTCCCAAGCCCAAGGCTTTGGGTTGGCGAATGTAGATACATTTGATACCAGGCGGAACAATCCCTTGAACCAAATCCAAGAGTTCCTTCTTGCCCTTCATTTCCAATTCGCGTTCCAATTCGGGATAGTTATCAAAATGGTCTTCGATCGCACGCTTGGTACGCCCCGTGACAAAAATCATTTCCGTCACGCCCGCTTTCACCGCTTCATCGACGGCATATTGAATCAAAGGACGATCAATGATCGGCAACATTTCCTTAGGCATGGCCTTGGTTGCTGGCAAAAAACGCGTTCCCAATCCGTTTACTGGAAAGACGACCTTTTTTACGGGTTTCATCTGTTGGTATCTCCGATGACGATACAGCCACTCCTTAGTCGATAAACGCAAACTTTGGCTTACCCTCGAGATGGCCTAAAATACAGTTAGGCACTATTGTGCCACAATGCCTATTGTAATCGAGTATCCATCCTGAGTGACCCTGAGTAAGACTCCACCTATATTTTGACGGTTATCAGGGTTTTGACGAAAAAACGGTAATTATGTCTAACGAAACCCCCTTTTATGTCATCGGCGATATCCAAGGTTGTAAAGCCAGTCTGGATCAATTGCTGGAGCGGTTACCTAACGATGCAGAAATCATTTTTGCCGGTGACTTAGTAAACCGTGGTCCCGACTCACTCGGCTCACTCAAAACGGTTATGGCATTAGGAGACCGGGCAACCTCCGTGTTAGGCAACCATGATCTCCATTTGTTGGCGGTGGCAGCCGGCGTGGGTAAGGCCCATAAAAAGGATACGATTAGCGATATTCTGGAAGCGCCAGATGCCGACGAAATGATCGATTGGTTGCGAAACCGTCCGCTGATGATTGAACGCGGGGGAATCGTTATTACCCATGCGGGCATTCATCCCAAATGGACCCTCGAAGAAGCACGCCAACATGCCCATGAAGCCGAAACACTACTTCGCGGAAAAAAGTGGAAGAAAAAATTAGCCAAAATGTACGGTGGTTTGGATTGGGATGAGCGCCTTGAAGGCGAAGAACGTGTACAGGCCATTCTCAACTGCTTTACCCGTATGCGTTTTGTTCATGAACGCACGGGAGAACTCAATTTTGACTTCAAAGAGGGGCTTGACTCAGTCCCACCCGAGTGGGTTCCTTGGTTTAAGTTTAGCCCCCGCCCTATGAGCCAAACCCCCATCTGCTTTGGACACTGGTCGATGTTAGGTCTCATCAATACCGATAACCTCATTGCCACAGATACGGGCTGTCTCTGGGGCGGTTCGCTCACCGCGGTGCGCTTTCCAGACCGGGAAGTGATTAGTGTTGGGTGTCCCTGCTGGGCAGATCCCATGGCCTTCAAAAAGAAGACGAGTCGTTAAAAACAGCAATCGCTCGAGTCGGCAAGTCCCTACTCGAGCGATTTCTTGGGTGAGCGTATCTGGCTCGCTTAAGCAGACGGTGTGGTAGCGGTCGGGCTCTTCATCCGTTCGGTTTTCTCTGCCGTCGCGTCGGGTACGCCGAGCGCTCCCGCAATCGCTGCTGAGGTTTCCGCACAAAGCGTATGGCGCTCCTTCCCTTCCGAAGGGATCGGAGGCAAAATCGTCGCTTCCACCGCTAAACCTGGCGTCGCCACAATCTTGCGAATAATGGTAAACATCGGTGTTTGCCCTGCATACGAAGGAATACCGGTTGTTTCCCCATTGAGCGTATAGCGTAACGCAATCGGAAGAATCGGAGCCCCAGTCATTGGAGCAGCGGCAAACAGATTCGCATAAAAGGGTAGGAGCTCTAAGCCGCTAGCCGTACGACCCTCAGGGAAAAAGAGCACATGTTGCTTATGTCGCAGAGCCTCGGCCATCGTTTCGCCAATCTCTAACACCGCCCGTTTGCGAGAACGGTCGATAAAGAGGGTTTCCACCCCTTTGGCAATTTGCCCAAAGAGTGGCCAAGACGCAATTTCTTTTTTGGCCACAAAACGACAAGGCAAAATGGCGTCCAAGACAAAAATGTCGACAAACGAAATATGGTTAGAACACACCATATAACCCGTAGAAAGGGGTTCTCCTGAGCGAAGCGCGTCAGGGAGTTCTCCCTTCACGATAATCGGAATCCCCACAGCCTGCGGCACCCAACGGGCAATACGTTGAATCATCCATAAACGCTTTTCTCGCTTCATCCAAGGGAAGCCGAGAAGCACAATCAGTGCGATGAGAAAAATAAGAAATGCGAGCCAAACAAGTCGCCACAAACCTTTCATGCTTATTGCCTTTACTGCTGAGCGTTCAACGCAGCGTACTGTTCATCAAAGAACTGCTGCAAAATCACTACGGCCGCCATATCATCAATGCGTTCTTGACCGTTTTCCACCACCACCGACGAGAATCGTTCATCGACACAGTGGACTTTACGATGGAACCGCCCCCCGAGTTGACGGGCAAACCGTTCACAACGAGGAGTCAACGCCGTCGCGCTTCCATCACCATGACGCGGGACACCGACGACAAACGCCGTCGGTTGCCACTCTTCAACCAAAGACTCGATCACCGCCCAGCGTTCTTCATTGGAGCGCGTGTCAATGATACCTACAGGCGTTGCTTCGCCAATGAGGCTACTTCCGATGGCCACGCCCGTTCGGGCTAAACCAAAGTCAAATGCCATAAAAAGTTCTTCTTGCATATTGCGCAAAACATCCTTGCAAGGCTATGGAACCGAACACAACTGCGTTTAAGAGAGGTATTCTATCTAACTATCGATGAACCCAAAGGCTCAAAACGCTATTTTCCATTGTTACCAAGGAGTGTCGTTATGGTGGAGAACGTCCTCAACAAACTTACCCAGCTCTTTACAGAACATCAGGCTCGTTTTCGAGTTTTACATCATGAGGCAGGCGGCAAGTCGAGTGAATCCGTTGCCAAAATTCGTGGTACCGAACTTGGTCAAGGCGCAAAAGCGTTGTGCTGCGTAGTCAAAGGCGGTGGGCAAAAAGTCTATGTGTTGGGGGTACTGCCATCCGATCAACAGGCTGACCTTGCTCGCTTAGCAAGCGCAGTGGGTGGAAAACGGGCTTCCTTAGCCAGTCCCGATGAAGTCAAGGAGTTAACGGGGTGCGTGTTTGGGGCCGTGCCGCCGGTCAGCTTCCATCCTGAACTCAAATTAGTGATTGATCCAATGGTGTTCGAACGCTATGAAGAAATTGCCTTTAACGCAGGGCAACTGGATGCCTCGATCATCATTAATGCGGCAGACTTCCGACAAGCGGTGCCTCACCAAGAGTATTCCTTTATCAAAGAACCCTCTGAGGAACCTCTAAACGTATGATTGTCCCATTTGAAAATATTCTCAGTAGTGCACTCACGCCCATTACCTTGATTTCTGGGGTTGGCTTAGTCATGCTCTGCATGACGAATCGCTACAACCACACGGTCGATCGAACCCGGGAGTTATTAAGTCAATACCAAGCGCACCCCGATCACGATGAGCCTGACTTGCTACGTGAAATTCATATTATTCACTTTCGCTCTCAGCTCTTACGAGGTGCCATTCTCTGTATTGCACTCTCAGCCATGCTTGCCGGGTTGCTCATTGCTACCAATATTTTTTCTGCGTTTCAGCAAATCGACTTATCGACGTTGGCTGCGGTGTGGCTCTGTTTGGCACTGCTCATGATCATCAGCGCAACCGTACTTTTTGCCATGGAGGCCACCTACTCATTGCATGCCCTCTCTCTGGCGGTCCATCATCTGCCCGAGCACACCGAGCAAGGAGCGTCCAAATGAATCCCGATTTCAATCGTCTCTTATTGGAAACCCTCTCCCCAATCACGCTGATTTCAAGTGTCGGGCTGTTAATGCTGTGTATGACGGCACGCTACAACCATGCGACAAACCGTATTCGGCAATTGATGGCAAAACGCCGTTCAAGCGGAACAACCCTTGAACCCATGATCGATCAGGAAATCGCGATTATCTATCGTCGTTGTTCACTATTGCGTCACGGGACAATTTTGCTTGCGCTCTCGACCGTGAGCTCGAGTTTACTCATTGGGCTTTCCGTCCTTAATCGGTTCTGGGGCTATGATTACTACGGTCTTGCTGCCCTCTTCTTAATGCTCACCGTCGTCCTACTGATTGCCGCATCGTGCTATTTTTCGTTTGAAATTTGGATGTCACTGCACGCGTTGGACCTCGTGATCAACCGATTACCGAAAATCAAAATTGGCTTTTTATTGAATAAAGAACTCTGACACTATGAATATCTTATTAACGGGAGGACTCGGTTTTATTGGTTCTCACACTGCCGTCGAACTATTAAACACCGAACATCGGGTCACCATTCTCGATAATGCCTCCAATGCCTCCCCCGCAGTCATTGATCGGATTAAAACCATTACTGGGGTGGCTCCCAAACTCATTTTGGGCGATATCCGTGACGAAGCCCTTATGACACGCACGCTGAAAGACGAAGCCATTGATGTGGTGATTCATTTTGCGGGCTTAAAAGCCGTGGGCGAGTCTGTACAGAAGCCCCTCGAATACTTTGACAACAATGTCAATGGCACGCTCGTACTCTTACGAAGCATGCGAGCCACTGGTGTGAAGCGGTTGATTTTCAGCTCCTCGGCAACCGTCTATGGTGATCCACAGTCATTACCCCTCACGGAAACGGCACCGTTAGGGGAAGTAACCAACCCCTATGGTCGAACCAAAAAACAGATTGAGGAAATTCTGGCCGATACGGCCATCGCTTACCCCGATTGGAGCTTAGTCTGTTTACGCTACTTTAACCCCATTGGCGCCCATCGCTCGGGATTAATCGGTGAGGATCCCAATGGGATTCCCAATAACCTACTGCCCTATGTGTCGCGCGTCGCGAGCGGTCGCTTACCGGCCCTACGCGTATTTGGAGGTGATTACCCTACCCACGACGGCACTGGCGTACGCGACTTTATCCATGTCGTTGACTTAGCCTTGGGGCACGTGAAAGCCATTGATTATGCCCTGAACCATCGAGGCTGGATTGCAATCAATTTGGGCACAGGGGTGGGCTACAGCGTTTTGGATGTCGTAAAGGCGTTTGAACGCGCTTCCGGTAAACCCGTTCCCTATGACATCGTGGCACGGCGTCCAGGGGATATCGCCGAATGCTGGTGCGATCCGACACGGGCTCACGAACTCTTGGGCTGGAAAGCAACCCATACGCTCGATGATATGTGCCGTGATGCCTGGAATTTTGAGCGCCAGCTCGTGGCTAAGGACGAATAGCGTCTCGCGCGTGGAGAAGGCCTTCTCCACGCCTTGGCTTTCCTACCGAAGTTGTGGACCTTAGCGCAAGGCAAAAGTTATCAACATCGCCACAATCGATCGCCTTAAAATCGCTAAACGCCTACTGCAACAAGGCAAACAAAAACACAACCAATAAGTTATCCACAGCCCCATTTTTCGCCCTTGGAAAACTTTCCACAGAGTTATCCACAGCCTTAATTCTGATCAGGGGAAAAACCGTTTCAAGTACGGTGCCGTGACGCTCTCTCGTGATTGAGCCACCTGCTTGGGAGAGCCTTGCGCCACAATGCTACCGCCATTTTCTCCTCCCTCTGGCCCCATATCGATGACCCAGTCACTGCTTTTGATGACATCGAGGTTGTGTTCAATGATGAGCACGGTATTGCCTACCTTGATCAATTCGCGTAGTGTTTTAAGGAGCATTTGGATATCTTCAAAGTGAAGCCCTGTCGTAGGTTCATCCAAAATGTACAACGTACGCCCCGTATTGGGGCGTGCCAACTCGGTCGCCAACTTCATGCGTTGAGCTTCCCCTCCGGAGAGCGTTGTTGCACTTTGCCCGAGACGGATGTACCCGAGCCCGACATCGTTCAATGCAGTCAAAATACGCATAATAGGCTCATAGACTTGGAAAATATCCATTGCCTGTGACACCGTGAGGTTTAAAACCTCGGCAATATTAAGGCCCTTATAGGTCACTTCCAGCGTTTCGCGGTTATAGCGACGTCCATGGCAAACCTCGCAAGGAACGTACACATCAGGCAAGAAGTGCATTTCCATCTTGACGTAGCCATCCCCTTTACAGGCTTCACATCGCCCGCCCTTGACGTTAAAACTAAATCGCCCGGGCTTATAGCCTCGTTCGCGCGACATCTGCGTTTGTTCAAACACTTCTCGAATGAGCGTAAAGAGTCCCGTATAGGTCGCGGGATTCGAGCGTGGAGTGCGACCGATTGAACTCTGGTCCACCATCACCACCTTATCAAAAGCCTCGACATTTTCGAGGTGATCAAAGGGGAGATACTCCGTTTTGGCATGCATGTAGAGATTCTGCAGCGCGTTATAGAGCGTATCAATCACTAAGGAGGACTTACCCGAGCCCGAGAGCCCCGTGACAGTTGTCAGCAAGCCGACAGGAATTGCTAAATCGACATTTTTTAAATTGTGCCCACAAGCCCCTTTGAGTGTTAACCATCCCTTGGAAGGCTTAGGGTACCGTGCAGGCAACGCAATCGACTTTGCCCCCGTGAGGTATTGCCCCGTCAGCGAAGCAGGGTTTTGGCAAATTTCTTCTGGCGTTCCTTGAGCAATCACTTCACCGCCCAATTCGCCCGCTCCTGGGCCCAAGTCCACCACGTAGTCGGCTTTGCGAATCGTATCTTCATCGTGTTCGACCACAATGAGCGTATTGCCTAAATCGCGCAGCGTTTGAAGACTATCGAGCAATTTGTCATTGTCACTTTGGTGAAGCCCAATACTGGGTTCATCCAGCACATACAGTACGCCCGTGAGACCCGAGCCGATCTGCCCCGCTAGTCGAATACGTTGGCTTTCCCCCCCTGAGAGCGTGTCGGTACGGCGATCCAAGGACAGATACCCCAAACCTACGTTCACGAGAAAACGTAAACGCGACAAAATTTCGGTATTTAATCGGTTGGCAATCGGGGCGTGGGATTCGTTGAAAGTGAGCTTTTCAAGGCGTGATGCAAGTTCCGCAATCGCGAGATGCTCCACATCCCCATAGCTATAGTGCTCCTCACCATCACCGATATATGTTGATAACGCTTCTTGGCGTAAACGCAATCCGTGGCAGGTTGGGCACTGCATTTCGGAACGATACTTTTTTAGGCCAGCTCGTCGATAGTCGGGTTGCTGCGGATCATCCCAAACGTTTTGCATTTCCGTAACAATCCCTTCAAAGGGTATTGGTAGGGCACGCGTTTCTGGTGACCCGTACATGACCGCCTGCTGTGTCTGGGCGGGCACCCGTTCCCACGGCTCATCGATAAACGCCGTGAATAATCCTTCAAGTGGCTCGAGTCGAGCAAGGTTGGTCGGATTTCGCTTATCCCACCCTGGAATGGCGCCTTCTCGAACGGAAAGCATGGGTAATTCTGCTACCTTGTCAGGGTCAAAGCCCATCACCACCCCAGTCCCTTGGCAGGCAGGGCAACACCCCTGGGGACTATTGGCCGAAAACATCGCTGGCTCCAACTTGGGGACGGTATAGTCACACTGTGGGCAAGCGTAGCGAGTATTGAAGTCGTAACGTTGCTCGTGATCCATATCCTGAGCATAGAGCCGTCCATCCCCCATCAAAGAGGCGGTTTCACAGCTTTCCGCTAGGCGAGTACGATTTTCCGGATCCACACGCAATCGATCAATCACCACGTCGACGGTATGTTCTTTTCCATCGTCTAAGGTCAATGGTACATCGAGCGTGCGCACCTCACCATCGATTAAAAAGCGCATGTAGCCCTGTGATAACGCTTGCAAGAAATAGGACTCAAAATTGCCTTTAGCCCGTTTGTAGGGAGCCACAATCATCACACGCGTCCCTGCGGGTAATGCCAAAATCTGCTCGACAATACTGGCGATGGACTCCATTTTTAAAGGCAAATGATGCACGGGGCAGTGCGGCACGCCCACTCGAGCAAAGAGTAACCGTAAATAGTCAGAAATATCGGTGACGGTGCCCACCGTGGAGCGAGGATTACTACTCACCGAGCCTTGACCAATCGCAATGGCAGGCGAAAGCCCCTGAATCGATTCGACATCGGGGCGAGGCATGAGTTCAAGAAATTGCCGGGCATAGGTGGATAGACTTTCCACGTAAAGGCGTTGACCTTCCGCGTAAATGGTGTCAAAAGCAAGCGAACTCTTCCCACTTCCTGAGAGCCCAGTCAACACAATAAACTTTCCACGTGGAAGGGTTAAGTCAATATTTTTGAGGTTGTGAGTTTTCGCGCCTTTGATAATAATGCTATCCATGAGAGCCACTTTCTTAAGCAAAAACCAAATTATTCACTATAGACTGTTGGGACTCTTACGTAAAGTATCCTCTACTGTTTTACGCACATTGCGCCAGTCAGTAAGGCCCCCTTTTGTCTTTTTATTTTGAGCATGTCTACTACAACGAACACGTCCGGGACTATGCATCCCGCGGACTATAAAATGACCCCACAAGAAAAACGTGCCAGCTTCACGCTCTCTGGGGTATTTGCCCTTCGCATGTTAGGGCTCTTTCTTATTCTCCCGGTCTTCTCGGTTTATGCCAGTCATCTCCCGGGCGGGGAAAATGCTTTCTACGTGGGCCTTGCCTTAGGCATCTATGGACTCACGCAGTGCTTTTTGCAAATCCCCTTCGGGTTAGCCAGTGACCGTTTTGGTCGTAAACCTGTCATCATCGCCGGTTTGATTCTCTTTATTTTGGGATCCATTGTGGCGGCACAAGCCACTACCATTTGGTGGGTCATTGCTGGGCGTGCCCTGCAAGGAGCTGGCGCCATTTCGGCCGCCGTTACCGCGTTTATTTCGGATGCGGTTCGTGAAACGGTGATCACCAAAGCCATGGTCTTTATGGGGGCATCGATCGGCGTGACCTTTGCGTCCAGTCTGGTCCTTGCTCCGTTGTTGGCCAAACTCTGGGGGGTTCCGGGGTTATTTTGGATCACCGCCATTTTGTCTGCAGGCGCCATTCTGGTGATTTCTCGACTCGAGAGCGTTAAACCGAAACACGAGCCCGAAGATCCCCATGCCCAGCATCAACCTTGGTACAAAATTCTCCTTAACCCCCAATTATTGCGTCTCAATGCAGGCATTTTCTTCTTGCACTGCGTGCAAATGTCCCTCTTTGTGGTCGTTCCACCCCGTTTGGTTTCGATGGGGCTCCCAGTCAATCACCACTGGTATGTGTACTTGCCCGCCGTCTTACTTGGCTTTGGCATCATGGTAAAACCCATCATGTGGGCAGAGAAAAACAAAAAAGTCAGTAAGCTTTTACGCTACTGTGTGTTGCTTCTCGGGGTAGTGTTCGGACTCTTTACCTTTTTGATGCATTCCATTTGGGAAATCGCCTTCTTGATGTTGCTCTTTTTCACGTGCTTTAACATCTTGGAAGCCACCTTACCGGGGCTCATTTCTCGGAGTGCCCCTAAAGCAGATAAGGGCTTGGCATTAGGCATTTACAACACGACTCAAAGTCTCGGCTTATTTTGTGGCGGTGCCGTAGGGGGATGGATTTCGCAACATTTTTCTGCCGAGGCAGTGTTTGTTGTGTCCGCTTTTGCTATGCTTATTTGGTTCATCCTCGCCTTAGGTTTGCACGAACCCTCTCGACAAGTTAAGGCAGCATGAGCAAGCCAAAAAATATGTTGATTTTTTTTGAATTTTTAGTTGTGGTTTTATTATGGCTTCCATCAACAAGGTGATTCTTGTCGGGAATCTTGGTCGAGATCCCGAAACTCGTTATACGGCTGACGGTTCAACGGCAATTACGGCGTTGAACTTAGCAACGACACGTCGCTATCGCGACTCTTCTGGACAGACTGTCAGTGAAACGGAATGGCACCGTATCACGCTCTTCTCGCGTTTAGCTGAAGTGGCTAAAGACTATGCTCGCAAGGGAAGTCTGATCTATGTCGAAGGGCGTCTTCGCACGCGTCGTTACACCGATAAGGACGGCATTGAACGCTACGTGACCGAAATTATTGGCGAACAGCTCCAGTTGTTGGATCGTCGTAATTCCGACCAACAAAATGTGGACGACGGTTTCGAAAGTGCCCCGCGTCCTCAGCCTCGCACGGCAGCACCGGCCGCCCCGGCATCGCATAGTGCCCCTGCAGCCGCGCCAAGTGCCGGCGGGATTGATGCCTTAGAAGAAGATGTTCCCTTCTAATCGATCCGATTAAAGACAAAAATGACTCGCCCTCGGGCGAGTCATTTTTTTGTGAGCGTCGATCACGCATTACTCGTGACGCACCGCTTCGATCGGATCGAGTCGTGCTGCACGGCGAGCCGGGAAATAGCCAAACACAACCCCAGTAATGGCAGCCACACCGAAGGCCACGACATTAATAAAGGGGTCAAAAATAAACGGCACATCCATCATATTCGCGAGCAGTATCGATAAGCCGAAGGCAAGAACCAATCCAACCACACCGCCCAGTCCACCGAGCACAAGGGATTCAATTAAAAACTGCAACTGGACTTCTCGTGCTAGAGCCCCGATGGCCAAACGAATCCCAATTTCACGCGTACGCTCGGTAACCGAGACAAGCATGATATTCATAATCCCGATCCCACCCACGATTAGACTGACTCCGGCCACTGTTGCCAAGAGGGCCGTCATAATGTTAGTCGTCGACGTCACTTTCGCAGCAATTTCTGCCGTGTCCATAATTTGGAAATTCACATCATCCCCGTCGGAGAGATTACGGCGTTCACGCATTAACTTCGTTATGGCACTCTTCAAACGCTCACGATCCGATAAAGGATTAATCGCCAAGAGTAAACCACTGACTCGCGTCGAACCCAACAAACGACGTTGCACGGTCGAGATCGGCATGACAAGTAAGTCATCCTGATCTCCCCCCATCGCGGCCGTCCCCTTCGTTTTCAAAAGTCCAACCACACGGCATGAGAAATTACCAGTTCGGATGGTTTTTCCAATGACAGAGGCGTTTTCACCAAAAAGCTCTTTCTGAATGGTCCCACCGATCACACAGACGGATGCACCGGATTGCACCTCACCGTCCTCAAAAAATCGTCCTTCTTCAATTTGGCGATTGTCAATCTGGAAATATTGGTTATTTGAGCCCACGACACTGGTTTGCCAGTTGCGACCATTGCCAACGACAGTCAGTGTTTTGGAAACCTGAGGAGCCACCCCAGTAATCCCAGCAATCTGACCTTCAATGGCTTTGACGTCCTCCAAGCGAAATGCCGGTGCCCCCACACTTTGTCCAGGGCCCAAGCGTAAGCCTGGGCGCAACATCAACTGGTTATTCCCGAACGATTCAATCTGAGATTTAATTTCGTACGAAGCCCCGTTACCCACGGTGACCATCGTAATCACGGCCGCCACACCAATCACAATCCCTAAAACGGTCAAAAGACTACGCATGGGATTGCGAAAGATCTGACGTAATGCCAGTAAAAACGCATTGCCGATCATGCCATCCCCTCCGTGAGCGTATCCGACTCTAACTGTCCATCACGGAATCGGATACACCGTTTCGCATACTCAGCCATATCGGGTTCATGAGTCACCAATACGACCGTAATATTGTCTGAGCGATTCAAGTCACTCAACAGTTCCATGATTTCCACACTACGGGAGCTATCCAAGCTCCCCGTCGGTTCATCGGCCAACAAGAGACTCGGACGCGTCACAATAGCGCGGGCAATGGCCACACGCTGCTGTTGCCCGCCAGAGAGCGCTGCAGGGGTGTGGTGAGCCCATTGTCGTAGCCCCACGCGATCAAGCGCATGGAGTGCCAACTGGTGACGCTCCTCTTTCGGAAGTCCTCGATAGAGTAAGGGGAGTTCCACATTTTCCAGTGCTGTGGTTCGCGCCAACAAATTAAATCCCTGAAAAACAAATCCGAGAAAATAGCGACGCAACATCGCACGTTGGTCCCCAGTAAGCGTTTCCACATGGATATTGTTCAACAAGTAAGTCCCTTTCGTAGGACGGTCCAGTGCGCCAATGATATTCATCATCGTCGACTTTCCCGACCCCGATGGACCCATAATGGCCACAAATTCCCCTTTGTCAATGCTAAAGGAAACGTCACGTAAGGCATCAAAGGCCGTTTCGCCCGTGCCATAACGCTTGTAGATATGCTCCAAGCGCAATAGAGGCTCTTGTGCCGAGGTCGCTAACTCAATGCGTTTATCGTCTTGCATGCCAATCCCTCTACTGACTCTAGGAGGCACCCTTGCGTTGCTGATCCACAATCACTTGATCGTGCTCGTGCACATCCCCCGATACCACCTCCGTTTTAATCCCGTCCGTCACGCCGGTTGTCACTTCCAACCTCACGGGTTTGCCATCACGTAACACATAGAGGGTCTTATGACCTTCGCCATGTTGAGTCACATCCTTGGCGTTTTTATTCTCGGTGGTACGAGTGGGCGGTCCCATCATAATCTTGGGAGAGGAGGTCTTCTTTGTCTCCTCGGTTGGTTCAAATCGGAAAGCCGAATTGGGCACCAACAGCACCCCATCCTTATGCGCCGTTTGGATGGTTGCCGACGCCGTCATCCCTGGGCGCAGACGCATCTGAGCGTTGTCAACTTTCATGTAGGCCGTATAGGTCACCACATTTTCGGTCGTCGTTGCCCCGTAGGCGACTTTAACCAACTCCGCAGGGAAATGCTGGTTCGGATAACTACTCACGGTAAAGTAAACGCTGTTGCCAGGCGCCACGACCCCAACGTCAGCTTCATCGACTGCCACTTGCAATTCCAGCTTGCTTAAGTCGGAAGCGAGCGTTAAGAGTTCCACTGCCTGCAAGGAGGCCGCCACCGCTAACCCTGGTTCCACATTACGCGTCAATACGACCCCATCGATCGGGGAAAGAATATGAGCCTTGGATAAGTCGGTTTCAGCCGAGCGAAGTGTAGCTTCTGCATTGTCAATCGTCGCCTGAGACACTTGAACCGCAGCACGGTTAACATCCACCTTGGCTTTTTGCTGTTCTAACTCTGTTTTCGATGGACTCAAGCCCCCTGAGCGCTTATGCAAATCTTGCATACGCGCATAGGTTAACTGGGACTCTTTATAGTTCGCTTCATTTTGGGCTTTTTGGGCCCGGGCACTTTGTAAGGTCGCCTGGGCACTCAAAATTTTACTTTCCAACGTTCGAGTATCTAAATCGATCAGGGTATCCCCCGTTTTCACCTTCGAATTCACATCGACATGGACACGGCGAACAATCCCAGACATTTCCGAACCTAACGTCACCGTACGGGTCGGCTTTAAAGTCCCGTCGGCGGTCACCGTCACACTAATGGACCCAATGGCCGCTTCTTGAGTGATGTAATGCAACCCTTGGCCAGCGTGTTGTGCTTTCCACCATGACCAGCCCCCATACGCGGCTGCTGCGACGACGGCTAACGCAATCCCCTTGACATACCAAGGCGTCTTCGGGGTCTTCAGGATATCTTCGTTGTTTTCTGGCATAGTATTCCTTTGCAGCGGTAGCACTAGGGTTGCGTTGTCCACGCACCACCTAAGGTGCGATAAAGCGTGGCATAGGCAGTACCGATGGAAGCACGATTTTCAATCGCACTTTCTTGTGCTGAGAGTAAATTTCGTTGGGCCGTCAAGAGGGTGTTGTAATCCCCTAATCCTGACTGATAAGACAACTGCGCCAAATTGGCTGCATTTTGTGCGTGCTTAACGGCCTCGTCAAGCGAACGGGAGGCGCGTTGCGACACGTCCAATGCCCACAGGGCGTTATCGGTTTCTTCCAAAGCGTTAACCAAGGTATCACGGTAGTTCGCTTTCGCGAGATCAAGCTGTGCCTGAGCACTCTTTTCTTCGGCCACCAAATTACCCCAATTGAGCACCGTCATCGTTAAGGCTCCGGCTAACGCGCCCACGCCCGTCCCTGAAGCACCAAGGGCGCCAATGGTGGCAGCTTGAGTGCCTAACGATCCGGTTAAGCTCAACGTCGGGAAAAAATTCCGTTTCGCCACATCGAGTGATTTCGTCGCACTCATTAACGACTCTAAGCTGGACAAAATATCAGGACGGCGCATGAGCACTTGGGCGGGGATGGCCACAGCAAGGTTTCCTTGTGGCAAGGGAACCTCGGTACCAGAAGGCAACCCCAGCGCATTGTTGGGTTGAGCCGTGAGCCGTGCGATCGCATTAAGATACTGCGCTTTAGCCTGCTGTACGTTCAAGAGTTGTACTTGTGTTGTTTTGACTTGGACTTGGGCGGTTTCATAGTCTGACTGTGCCCCTAACCCTGACTCTGCTTTCCAGCGGGCCAGCTTAGCAGTGTCTTCATAGCTTCGTAACGTTTGTTCGAGTAGGGTTTCCTTGCCTTGAGCGGCACGCCAATTCACGTAGGCAATCGCTACCTCAGCCACAATTTGATTTTTGACCCCTTCAAGGGCCCACGCTTGTGACCGTGCCTCATAGAGTGCCGCGTCATACTGTGCATAGTCCGCCCCTGCCAAATTGACACTCCAGCTACCTTGCAGATTGGCACTATACGTATTCGTGGTTTGATTATTGGCGCGTGACTTATCGGCGTTGGCCCCAATGGACGCGCTGGGCCACAAGTTCGCATGAGCCGCCGTAATACTCGCTCGCGCAGCTTGTAAATTAGCAAGGGCAATTTCTACTTTCGGACTCGCCGCTTCGGCCCGTTTGACCAATTGACTCAGCGTTGGGTCATTCCAGCGAGTCCAAAAATCTGCACTATCCACACGCAGAGAAGGATCACTCTTCAGCATCAACGACCAGGTATCAGGGACAGTCGACGCATTGATCTCATCCACAGCGACGGGCGGCGTTGTACACCCTGCGAGCGTAACGGCCAGCATCAGACCAACCCATCTCATCACATACGTTTTAGGAAGCATCGTCACACTCACTCTCTATCCACGAGGGAAACCCCTCAGTCCATTCCATAAAAATCATCACGAAAAATCAGGTTTACTCTGGCTAACCTAGCAAAAATAGATTGTTTTTTTGTTAAGATGAGCGATATTGTTGCGTTATATCAGATCCTGACCTCTTTATGCTCTCTACGCTTAAGCCAATTCTCGTTGTCGATAAAGATCTTGAGTTTGCCACGGTTCTACTTGACCTTTTGAAGCTCGAAGGATTCGACCCGCTGGGTGCTCATACCCTGTCGCGTGCTGCCCATATTTTGTCGGAGCAGCAGATAGGTATCATTCTCCTTAGCTATCAACACCATCAAGGCAATACGCTCACTTGGCTTAAAAAACTCGAGGCGGATCTGACCATCATGCCCGAGGTGTTGTTGCTCTTGGATCCTAGCGATCCAGAGCCAAGCCCCGAAGATATGGATGGATTGTCCGTCGTCGATACGATTCGTAAACCCTGCTCGTTGCGGGCACTGAGTCAACGCCTTACGCAATGCCTAGCACACAGCCCCAAAGCGAACGAGCTCCCGATTCTGCACTTCAAAGGTCTTTCACTCAATTTGAGTAATAAAACACTGAGTTTTGAAGACAAGACGGTCGCCCTGACCAATACCGAACTCACCATTTCGGAACTATTGATCAAGCGAGGAGCCAAACCAGTATCAAAAGAGGAACTCTACCGCAAAGCGTTGAATCGTCCCATGTTTCCGCGCGACCGAGTTTTGGACGTTCATATGTCCAGTTTACGGCACAAAATTGCCAAAATCACTGACACGTTGACCATTGAAGCCATTCGCCGTGTCGGCTACTTTTTACAATCCGTCAACGCATCCGAAGCGAGCGAAACGAGCACGAAAGCCTAAACCACAAAAATCCACTAACAAACGCACGCTATCACAATTCTTTTTCATTGAGGAAAAGTCTAGCGTTCGCGTCCCTATTCATTCTTACCAATATTCCGTGGACACGTTTCGTACTCGTCACATTTCTCTCGATTTGTAAGAAAAGCATTCTTCACAACTAAGCAAAACCCCCGCATGGTCCGAAAACCACACGGGGGTACTCTTCCTTAGGAGACAGAGAGCGAATTACTTCTTCATATGGGCGACAATGTCTTCAACTGCCATACGGCCCGAGTTGATCGCGAACGCCGACGCCGTCCCTTCACCAATCTTCAGGTCATACGTATCACCGTAGACGCCACCCGCATCATGTCCGATCGCATAGAGCCCAGGGATCACATGATCGTGCTTGTCCAGCACTTGCAGACCCGCGTTAACCTTCACACCGTTTAAGCTGGTTAACGTATTGAGCTTGCCACGAACAATGTAGAAGGGGCCCGTGTCCACCGCACGCAAGTAGTACGGGTCTTTACCGAACTGTTCGTCGTGACCCTGCTTAGCATACTTGGTGATCGCGTCGGTACTCTTCTTCAAGATTTCCGGATCCATGCCAGCCTTCTTGGCGACTTCTTCAATCGTGTTACCGATAAAGACATTGCCCTTGGCTTCGTTGGCCTTCAAGAGTTCATCGAGCTGCGTAGCCGCCTGATGACGCTGGATGAAGTTACCGCAGGGGTTCGGATAGCCCTTACCTTCGGTGGAGAATTCCTTCTTGGTGTTTTCGTCGAAGATAATGTAGGTGTATTCACCCGTACGCGCAATGGCGTTCGAAGCCATCGGCCAGTCAATCGTCAATTCTTCATTGAAGAAGCGCTGGCCCGTGGAGTCCACATAGAGTAAGCCCTGACGGAACAAGGCACGCACTTCCTTGTTGGGACCGTTACAGATCGCTTCGCCTTCGGCAGGCATAAACGCACCGTTAATCATCATCGGGCCCATGTTGTCGCCCACGGCACCCACGGCCATCGCCATGTTGATACCGTCACCCGTACGGCCAGGAGCGCCCACCGGGGTCATATCAATACCGGTCGTTTCTTTCACAAGTTTTTCGTTGAAGCTATACCCACCCGTAGCCAAAATCACGTTCTTGGCATTAATCGTGATCGTATCGCCGTCTTTATTCTTGGCAATCACCCCGACAACCTTACCGTCCTTCGTGATCAACTTCTGGGCCGGCGTCGAGAGTAAGAGTTGGCCTCCCTTTTCCTTAAAGAGCTTGACCATCTGTTTGGGTAACGAGCCCGCACCCGGATAGATGTGCCAGGTCTTGCTATCGTTCTGGCGCCAAGCGGTCTTCACTTCCTTCCAATGCACACCATGGTCGTCCACCCACTGAATGGTTTCGGCAGATTTGTCAACGAATGCCTTCACGAGCGGGGCATTAATACGCCACTTATGGTACGCCGCCATACGGTTAAAGGCTTCAATCTTGGTCAACTTAATCCCAGCGGCCTTCTGCATGAACGATTCCGCCGCAAACGAGCCTTCCATAAAGTTACCCGCACCGCCAGGGAACGCGTTCTTTTCAAGCATAATCGTCTTTAAGCCCGCTTCCACGGCGCTCACGGCCGCCACGGTACCACCTGCACCGGCACCCACGATCACCACATCGGCTTCCATCGTTTTATCGGCAGCACCCGCTTGAGCACACGCTAAGGCCACGGCAGCAGCGAGAAGAACTTTTTTCATCATAAATAGGTCTCCTTGTTGATTCATTCCAAGAGTACAGGGATCGCTTTCCCTCTCTCTCCCTATGGAATTAGCGTACCTACCAAATTACTTAAGTAATTTTCATCAAGTCAAAGGGTCTCACCTTCCCCATTGAGGATTTCCCTAACTTGATCAGCCAGTAGTCCAAACTGCTTAACGGAGTGCACCCCTAAGGCCTTATAGACATTAGCACGGTATACCTGAATCGTCCGCTCGGAGAGCCCCATGCGCTCTGCCATCATGGCGTCCGTCATGCCTTCAAGCATATATTGCAATACTTTGCGGGGCTGTTCGGAGAGTCGTGCAATTTCCCCACGCAAATTCTCTGGTACCTGAATACCGGAATGAAGAAGCTGGTTATGACTCACAACGCGTTTAATGACTTCGAGGAGCTTTTCTGGATCCACTGGTTTTAGTAAAAAGTCTTCTGCGCCTGCTTTAAGGGTATCAATAGCCGTTTGAATGTCGGCATAACTCGTAATGAAAATAATCGGCAGTCGAATGTCATCCCGAATGAGTTTGAGCTGTAAATCGGGCCCTGAAAAACCAGGCAAACGCACGTCGAGCAACACACAGCCAGGCGCACCACTATCGAAATCGCGTAAAAACTCCTCACCACTTTCGTATGCCCGGACCTGATAGCCTTCACACTCCAGCATGAGCTTGAGCGACTCTCGGACTTCCTCATCGTCATCCACAATACGAATGAGCGGGAACTGTGCATTTCGGTTATTTTTCATAGTGGTCCTTTTTCGTTGGGTTCGGGCAATGAGGGTCGAGTGAGTGCAGGGGGATTTCAAGGGCGGCAACCGCTCCTCCTTTATCAAGCGGTACCAGAGAGAATGAGCCGCCGTGGGCTTCTGCGATGGAACTGATAATGATAATGCCTAACCCAATCCCTTCCTCTTTTTGGGAGCTCATCGGCATCATGTGTTCCGTCAACGTATCTTTGTCAAGCAAACTCCCATCATTCTCCACGACCAAACGCATACGCTCGTTAACCTGCGTAAGTCGCACATAAATCTTGGTCCCTGCCCCACTTTGCGCCGCTTCAGCGGCATTTTTCAGAATATTGAGTACGGCTAAGCCTAATTCCAGTTCATCGCCATAGACAGTCACCTCATCGAGCTTCGTTTCGAGCGCCACCGTCAGTTTGCCGAGTTGCCGCAAGTCAGAAATCACCTTTTCCACTTGTGCCTTCATGTCGACACTTTGATTTCGGTCGGTATTGCCTTTCGCATAACTACGTACTTTTTGAAGGATTCGGGCTGCTTTTTCACTCTGTGTATGAATGGCCGTTAAGCAACCTTCAATCAGCGCCTCTTTACCCTCTGCATTTTTCAATAGCGTCTCCAACGCTTTCGTGCGATAACGAATGGCCGAAAGGGGTTGCCCCATTTCATGGGCAAAAATCGCCGAAAGCTGACTCACAACCCCAAGACGTGACATCACGGCTAAACGCTCCTGGGCTTTAATCACCTCATCTTCGATCGTCTTTTGTTTGACGTACGCTTCATTCAGGGCTTGGGCGCGACGCTGAGCCAATCGCTCTACCGAGAGCCAATGCCACACCCATATCAAGACAAAAATGCCTAACGCAATAATGACCTGCCAATACGTATCCCAAACGCGCTTTACGGTCCATTCGCGTAGATGCTCATAGGGTCCTGCTTTGATCAGTCGAAACACCTCGTTCACCCGTTCGAACTCCGTGGCGATACTCCACCCCATGCCATTAGTGGGATTCACAGGCATCGTCAGCAAAGCCTTGGCAATACGGGCGGTAATCGCTGGATTCACCACCGCGGTACGCGTTACGGTCCAGCCTGGATACAAATCCGTTGAGCGTAGACAACTCGACTGCTGATCCTTTTTCACTCCGACCGGGATAAAGGCGGATCGGTATTCGGGGTGTAACTTTAATAACGTTTCGTATTCACAAATACGAAATACCCCCACATCCGCGTGCCCCTCGAGAATGAGTCGGAGCACCTCTTCTGGGCGGTCTTGGGTAAAGAGCTGTTGGCTAAAAAACTTGTCTGGGTCATAACCTAAGCGTGCCACCTCACCTAAGGGAATCTGGTAGTTAATAAAGTTGGCACGACTATTAAAGGCAGCACGCAACCCTTTCATGTCTTTGATATCGGACACATTTTTAATACGAGAACTCACAACGTAAAGCGCTCCCGTAAAACGATTGGGATCGGGAAAGCGAGAAGTGTATACCGTCGCTAAGGCGTACGCTCCCGTCGTTTGGGTTTCCACGTATTGCCCTGCACTCATAAGAGCAAAGTCTATTTCATGACGTTTTGCTGCCTCGCCCAACGCGGGTAACGGATATTCAACAAATTCAAACTTCAGATCCGGCAGGGTTTTCACCAGATACTCTTCCAAAGGGCGTCGAATATCCGTTTCGCCTGGCTGATAGTTATGTTTGCCATAAACCACCATGGGTTTTAAAAACCCAAATCGCACGGTATGGCGCTCATGTGGGGCAAGCTGTGTCGCTTGGCTTAGGGAATCGGGAGGCGTAGACGTTGCCCCCGACACGGCATCCACAGCTTGGGCAAGCGAAGCCACACTCGCCGCCAGTATGAATAGACTGAAGCGGATCGTCTGAGTCGTCACAGTGGTCCCTGGTCGCATGGTCGGGTAGTCAGGTGGTCTTGAGGTCAAATGCGGCGGTTCAAACGCTACTGCAGTTTTGATCTCACGTGTTGTAACAGGGTGGCATTGCTACAGCAAACGGCGGAGAGCTCCTTTAACGGATTCCCCCCGTTCATGCCCACCAGTACTGCGCCAGCCCCTTCCACCACAGGAAGTAAGGCCGCCAAATCCCAATAGCTCAAATCCGGGTCAATCATGATATCCGCGCCCCCAGTAGCTACCGAGAAATACCCGAAACAATCTCCCCAGGTGCGATAAAGTTTGACGGAATCAATCAAGCGCTGGAGTCGTTCGTCTCCGACTTGCTCAGAGGTACTCCAGTGGGAAGTGACAAGAAGCGTCGCGTCCGAGAGCTCCGTGGTAGCCTTCGAATGAACAGGAAAATGTTGCCATTGGCCTTCTACACACCGGTAAAGCTCACACTGCTCACCCGTACCGATCACCCAGACATTCGCAGCCGCAAAAGCTATCGTCGAGAGAACAGGATGAAATTCGCCATCATCACCACGCTTCTCAAGTGCAATGAGTGTTCCAAAATGAAACGAGTGAGAAATGAAAGCACGGGTGCCATCAATAGGATCCAAAATCCATCGCCACGATGAATCCGACGTTTTTACTCCGTACTCTTCGCCAAAAATACCGTGCGTTGGGTAACGGGCTTCAATCATCTCGCGCAACAGACGCTCAGTGGACTTATCCGCCTCGGTCACAGGCGTCCCGTTGCTCTTTCCTTCGATGGCTATCGGCATCAGGAAAAACGAAGAAATATTGTGAAAACTTGCCTCAATGAGCTGTTTGAGAAAAGGCACAAACTCAGCCTTTTCGGCCTCTGTTAATGGCGCACACCACTGCATAAATCCTCCCGCTATAGCACACAGCACAGCTTCTTAGTTTCCCTCTTTTTGAGGCAAGTTTCAATCATTAAAACCACGCTACCCAATCTAAATCAAGCACATGTGGTATTCCCTCAATTCCACACAAAAACGAGCGCACAATAGAGTGTACCTACTCTTTGATCCATCACTGGGAGATGCTATGAGTAACTATTTGACCAAAGACCTTCGTACGGTAGCCCTTGTTGGGCACGGCTCCTGCGGTAAAACCTCCTTGATCGAGGCGATGCTCTATCGTAGTGGAATGATCCCTGAATTGGGTAGCATTGAGCGTGGAAACACGATGTGTGACAATGATGCTCTCGAAAAACAGGTGCAACACTCCATTCGTCTGGCCGTCGCCCATATCGATACGGCTATGCCTGACTTAACCCCCGTCCGCATCCATGTGCTCGACACTCCCGGATATGCTGACTATTTAGGACAAGACCTCTCGGCATTGGATGCCGTGAAATCGGTTTGTGCCGTGATTGACGCCACAAAAGGGGTTGAACTGCTCACCCGTCGCATGATGGATGTGGCCAAAGAGCGCAATCTTTGCCGCATGATTGCCATTAACAAATTTGAAGACCCCAATGTTGACCTTGAAGCACTCTTAGCGGAACTGCAAGAAGTGTGGGGCCCTGGTGTTTTACCCATCAACCTTCCGGCCAATAACCGAACCCGTGTGATTGACTGTTTCGATAAGGATGAAGGCGACGCAGACATTTTCAGCGTGGCCGAAGTGCACCGTGCGTTTATCGAAAAAATTATTGAAGAAGACGATGAGGCTCTGGAACGCTATTTTGAGGAAGGGAGCGTTGATCCCAGAACCTTACATCCATTGATCACGAAAGCCCTGCGTGAAGGTCGAATTATCCCCGTTTGCTTTGTTTCGGCGAAAAACCTCATTGGTATTCGTGACTTCATGAAAGTCATTATTCGCCATCTGCCTTGCCCAGAAGAAGCCAACGATGCGCTCTTTATTACGGCAGAAGGGGAACCCTATCCAACTAAAGCCGACAAAGATTTACCTGTCATTGCTCAGGTCTTCAAAGTCGTGAACGATCCCTATATTGGAAAAATCGGTATTTTCCGTGTCCACCAAGGCACGATTACCAAGGATACTGCGCTCTTCGTCGATGACTCCAAGAAGGCCGTAAAGGCTGCGCACCCCTTACTCTTACAAGGGAAAACGACCTCTGAAACGGACCGCTTGTCACCGGGTGACATTGGGGCCTTAGCCAAAATTGAAGAAATTAAATACGGCTCCGTATTGCATTCGGATCCGGACGTGAACATCCGGATGCGCCCGATTAACTTCCCCAAACCTATGTTTGGGGTGGCGATCAAACCAGCACGCCGTGGGGATGAGGGACGTCTCAATGAAGTTCTCTCTAAGATGCTCTCGGAAGATCCCACGTTGACGGTCGAACACGACCCGGTGTTAAACGAAACCGTCATCCGTGGTTTAACCGAAATGCACGTACGTAGTGTTCTAGACCATATGAAGCTGGACTTCAATCTGGAAGTGCAAACCAGCAATCCGAGCGTTCCCTATCGCGAAACCATTGGTGCCATGGCCGAAGGGCATGCACGCCACAAGAAACAAACGGGCGGCGCGGGGCAGTTCGGTGAAGTGTATTTACGCATTGAACCTCTTGAACGCGGACAAGGTTTTGAGTTCGTGGACGCCGTCAAAGGCGGGGTCATTCCGTTCAACTTAATCCCAGCAGTGGAAAAAGGGGTTCGTGAAGTGCTCGCTACGGGTTACGTGGCTGGGTACCCGCTACAGGACCTACGGGTGACGGTATACGATGGTAAGAGCCACCCGGTTGACTCCAAGGAAGTCGCCTTCGTCGCCGCGGCACGTAAAGCCTTCCTGGATGCGTTAAGTAAAGCCAGCCCGCAAATTCTTGAGCCAATTGTCAAAGTGGAAATTGTCGCCCCGAATGATTACTTTGGCGATATCGCCAGCGATTTAGGCTCTCGTCGTGGCCAACTCTCTGGCAACGATATGCTTTCTGGTGGCTTAACAGAAATCCATGCGCTCGTACCCTTGAGTGAGCTCGATGGCTATGCGACTCGATTGCATGCGATTACCCAGGGCCAGGGCTCTTGGTCCATGGAACTCGATAGCTATCAGCCGGCTCCTGCACAAAAGCAAGCCGAGCTCGCCTCGAAGTATGTGCGTAAGGCAGAAGACGATTAACCTCACATCTCCCAAGACTTGAGGATCAGGGGGGACTGTCTTCGGATGGTCCTCCCTTTTATTTATGCCACCCGTGGCGCGTTACGCTCCCACACAGTTCTCTACAAAGCGTCGAACATTTTCCCTGTTAGCCTCGATAAACTCCAAGAGTAGGCACGTCGATTGGTGTACAGAACGACACAATCAACCGCTAAGAAATGCCTTCGAGTCGATAAAGCGCTCACTTTCGAGTGCCACTCGACGCGTGACGCCCTATAATGCTCAGTCCTATAGCGCGTTCATGCGCTGATTCTTCGTTGATATGTTTTCTCTCGTACTATCATGCCAATCTACGCTTACAAATGCACCCACTGCGGTTTTAACCACGAATATTTGCAAAAGATGAGCGATAAACCCCTCGTCAAATGCCCTCAATGTGGTCAAGACACTTTGGTGAAAGAGCTTTCAGCTCCCGGCTTCGAATTGAAAGGCTCAGGTTGGGCTGCCACGGATTTTAACGGTGGTAAAACTGCAGTTCCAGCGGCACATAAGAAATCTGAGTAATGCACAAATGGAGGAAAGCCACATGGGTTTCCTCCATTTTTTTGAGGAGATTGACGATGCTAAAAAAATACCTCACTGCTGGCCTACTTTTATGGCTCCCGCTCGTCATTACGGTCTGGGTCATTGATTCCGTCATTCGCTGGAGCGACAAGATCGTCGCCTTACTGCCTCCCGCCTACCAGCCCGATGCCCTCTTTGGCATGCAAATTCCTGGCTTTGGGCTCATTGTGGCGTTTCTGGTGATCTTACTCACGGGAGTCTTTGTCGCCAATTTTATTGGCCGAGCTGTCGTGCGCTTATGGGAGTCTCTCTTACACCGAATCCCGTTAGTTAGACCGATTTATTCTGGTGTAAAGCAAATTGCGAGTACCATTCTCTCCGACAACACCGACTCGTTCAAAGAGGTGGTTCTGATTGAGTTCCCTCAGTCAGGTCAATGGACATTAGGTTTTATTGTCTCGAGCGCGGGCGAATTGATTACCGATGTGATCCAAGAACCCGATATGGTCATTGTGTATATTCCGACGGCTCCCAACCCCACGTCCGGCTATGTCATTGCCGTATCTCGTAGTAAAGTTCGAGCCACAGACATCACGGTGGATCAAGCCTTCAAATTCCATCTCTCCTTAGGGGTGATGTCGCCGAAAAAAGAAACGTCCGAGGAAAAACCAACACAAACCTTAACTTCGGATAACTCCTAATAGGCTTTTTCAAAACTTTTTCTCGTGTTAGGGGTAAACTTATTAAGCTCTCTCTAGGGTGTAGAGCCTTTACTGGGGCTCCACCTCACGAGATCCTCGTTTCTTTGTTATGAAGAAGGGTCTTCGTAGCAATCTTTGTTGTTCGACCTTCTCCTCACGTCGGCATAATGGCCGACCTTTTATTGGAGCATTTATGAGAACCGTTTACTCTGGCTTGGTTGATGAAAAACTCATCGGTCAAACTGTGACTCTCTACGGCTGGGCTCATCGTCGCCGCGACCATGGCGGTGTGATCTTCATCGATTTACGCGATCGTGAAGGCCTGGTTCAAGTCGTTTGCGACCCCGATCGTCCTGAAGTTTTCGCAACTGCCGACAAGTGCCGAAACGAATTCTGCTTGGAAGTCGTTGGGCTCGTTCGTGCTCGTCCTGAAGGGACGAAGAACCCGTCCTTGATTTCGGGTGGTGTTGAAGTCCTCGCTCAAGAGCTGAAGATTTTGAACCCCTCGGCCACGCCACCGTTCCACTTGGATGATGAAAACTTGTCCGAAACGACTCGTTTGACCTACCGTGTGTTGGATTTGCGTCGCCCCTACATGCAGAAGAACCTCCGTACGCGCTATCGTACGGCCATGGCCTTCCGTAAGTTCTTAGATGCTCATGGATTTATCGATGTGGAAACGCCAATGTTGACGCGTTCCACGCCAGAAGGCGCCCGTGACTACTTGGTTCCTTCCCGTGTCCAAGACGGTTGCTTCTACGCCTTGCCCCAGTCGCCTCAGCTCTTCAAGCAGTTGTTGATGGTGGCCGGTTTTGACCGTTACTACCAGATCGTCAAATGCTTCCGTGACGAAGACTTACGCGCTGACCGCCAACCTGAATTCACTCAGGTCGATATTGAAACGTCCTTCTTGAATATGGATGAAATCCGTGCTTTGATGGAAGAGTTGATTCGCACGGTCTTCAAGGAAGTGTTGGACGTGAGCTTGAAGGATCCCTTCCCCGTCATGCTCTATGACGATGCGATGGCCAATTACGGTTCCGACAAGCCTGACCTCCGTGTCAACTTGAAGTTAGTCGAAGTCACGGACTTACTCGCCAATACCGAATTCAAGGTCTTTGCCGGTGTGAAGTCTTTACACAACGGTAAAGTCGTTGCTTTGCGTATCCCGGGTGGCGCAGCGATTCCGCGTTCGGAAATTGACTCCTACACCGAATTCGTCAAGATTTATGGTGCCAAGGGTTTGGCCTACATTAAGGTCAATCAGATCGAAAACGGTCGTGACGGCTTACAGAGCCCGATCGTCAAGAACTTGACCGACGAAGAACTTCAGGGCATTCTCACGCGCGTCGGCGCTCAGAATGGTGACGTGGTGTTCTTTGGTGCCGACAAAGCGAAGATTGTGTGGGACAGCTTGGGTGCCTTACGTCTCAAGATCGGTCACTCCGCCTTTGGTAAATCCACCGGGCTCTTCACGCCGGGTTGGCAACCCTTATGGGTGATCAACTTCCCGATGTTCGAATACTCGGAAGAAGATCAGCGCTGGGTCTCGACGCACCACCCCTTCACGAGCCCGCTCGATGGGCATGAAGACCGCTTGATTAGCGATCCCGAACACGCCTATGCGAAGGCCTATGACATGGTGTTAAACGGCTGGGAAATCGGTGGCGGCTCCATCCGTATCCACCGCGAAGACGTTCAGGAAAAGGTCTTCGAAGCCTTGAAGATTGGTCCTGAAGAACGTCGCCAGAAATTTGGCTTCTTGCTCGATGCGTTGCAGTTTGGTGCGCCCCCGCACGGCGGTTTGGCCTTCGGTCTTGACCGTATCGTGACGATGATGTGCGAAGCGGATTCCATCCGTGACGTGATCGCCTTCCCGAAGACCCAGCGTGCTCAGTGCTTGCTGACGCAGGCTCCGTCCGAAGTGGATGAAAAACAATTGCGCGAATTGCACATTCGTTTGCGCAATGAACCCAAGAAGGACCACGACATCGCTGGGCAATAAGCCTCCAGCCTTTTGTGGGCTTTCCGCTCCCTAGAGCCTCGCGAATGCCTGGCTCTAGGCGTAAAAAAGCAACGCTCGGAAACGGCGTTGCTTTTTTGTTGGTTACTGAGATTCAATCGGTGCTCGCTTCTCCGCGTAGTCACACTCGAGCGAATCCACTAAAGCATGTAACGCTGCCTTATAAGCCTCTTTGCCACAGCCCAAGAGTACCGCGTCTTCGTACATATCCTGTAAAAGCGTTCGTGCTTCTTCCCAGTTTTCGTCTAGAATTTTCACACTTTCCGTACACGATACGGTTGAGCCATCACAACGTAACCACCGTTCGGGCTTGTTAACTTCACTCATGTTTCGTGCCATCCTTCATTTGTGGCTGTCCATAGGTTTTAAATTTTTCCTTGATTCGTGTCATTTCGGCAGCATCCAAGAGGCGGGGCTCACCCAACTGGCGCACGATGACGTACTTATGAGCCAAATTCTCCACTTCGTTAGCTAACGTAATCGCTTTTCTTAACGTTCGCCCCACCGCGATCACCCCATGGTGTTCCATCAGACAGGCATCACGATCCTCCAACCCGTTTGCTACTGCGTGGGCTAACTGAGGCGTGCCAAAGGTTTCATAGGGAACGACCTCAATCGAGTCTCCACCCGCTGCTGCCACCATATAGTGAAAAGCGGGAATCGGCATATTTTGGCAGGCCAAAGCCGTTGCGTACAATGAATGGGTATGTACCACGGCTTCAACATCCGCTCGCTGTCGATAGACCTCGGCATGCATTGCCCATTCGGAGGAAGGCCGACGTTGGCCTTGCATCTGCGCCTCCGTCACCGACTCGTGTAAAGGGATCCACACCAAATCCTCTGGCGTTAACAATTCATAGGCGAGCCCCGTAGGGGTAATAAAAAACCCAGTATCGTAGCGCACCGACACATTGCCTGATTTATTGACATTGAGTCCTAAGGCGGAAAGAGCCTGAGCAGCCGCGATCAGTTCTTCTAAAAGCGCTTGAGGCGCATGGATTGTCATACCCTCTCCTGGCTCACGCCTTTTTCTGAATCGGCATACGTTCTTGCAGGGACGTTGGCGGGTAAATCCCTGTTTCGGTAATAATCGCGGTCACAAACCGATTATGAGTAACATCAAACGCTGGGTTTGAAACCGGTTTCGTATCACTAGCAAGTGCTACCGAGCTTAAGTGCCCATGCGTATCCATCCCTGCGACATGTAAGACTTCGGATGGGGAGCGATCTTCGATTTCAATTTCACGTTTTCCGTCGGTAATGCTCCAGTCGATAGTGGACTCAGGCGCAGCCACGTAAAACGGAATATCGTTGTCCCACGCCGCTAAGGCTTTTAAATAGGTCCCAATCTTATTAGCCACATCACCGCGACGCGTTATGCGGTCTGCCCCCACAATCACCATATCCACTTCGCCTTGTTGCATTAACTGTCCCCCAGCATTGTCGACAATAAGCGTATGCGGAATCCCCTGTTGTTCCAGCTCCCATGCGGTTAAAAGGCCTTGATTCCGAGGGCGCGTTTCGTCGACCCACACATGTAACGGAACGCCTTGCTCAAAAGCAATATAGATGGGGGAGAGCGCTGTACCATAGTCGACAGTTGCGAGCCAGCCGGCATTGCAGTGCGTCAAAATATTCACGGGCCGACGAAGGGCCTGATACCGTTCGGCAATCAGTTTGGCACCCTCCTCACCAATCTTTCGGCACGTATTGACGTCCTCTTGCGTTAATTGCTCGGCCATTTTGAGGGCGATATCAAGACGTTGCTGAGGATCACGTGGCAACAAGTACCCTAACATCTTGCGTACACCCCAAGACAAATTCACCGCTGTCGGGCGTGCCTTGGCAATCACATCACACGCCTTTAATAGTGGTTCATTTTCGGGATTTTCTCTCACCGCCAAAGCGACAGCCCAAATACCCGTCACACCGATCAACGGAGCACCACGTACACGCATGGTACGAATGGCTTCCACGCAGTCGCGCCAATCACTGAGTTCGCGTAACTTAAACTCAAACGGTAACACCGTTTGATCGATAATCTCGACAGCCTCACCCGATCGAATAGAACGAATACACCGACGGCTTTGACCTGCAACCTTCATAGGGTTCTCCTTGTTTTTGCCCGCCTAAATCTAAGCCATGGCCCCATAAAAGCCCTGTGCTTGTTGCTTCTATACTAACAAATACCCGCGCCCCCTGGCGTGGCTTTCATTCCCCTTACTATCCTTGACAATATTGAGCAACCCCATCACTCTTAGAATAATCTTGGATGTTAGAATCGCCTTTATAGGCCTCAATGACTGATTCACAGGGCCCTGACAAGCGCCCTTCTCTAAGGTGTGACCGTATATGCCTGCATCCTACTCATTGAAAACCCTTTTAACTCCATCGGCCATCGGCATCATTGGAGCCAGTCTCAAAGAAGGAAGTTTGGGAAAGCTTGCTTGGCAAGCCGCCACATCCATGGACAGTACTCGCCCATGTTTTGCCATTAACCCAAAATATGACAAGTTGGGGAACAAACCGTGTACCAAAGACCCTAAGCTCATTAAAACGCCTTTGGAGGCAGTGGTGATCACCCCTAGCGCCCAACGCCTTCCCGACATCTTCAAGCAACTCGGTCATCACACTCCACTGCTTAACGTTTTATTGGCGAACAACTCTGAAGCCTGGCGTCAACCCGAGGTCATGGCCGCCCTCGAGGCTCGTCGCACCCAAACAGGAGCTCGCTTTTTGGGCCCCAGTTCCTACGGATTAATGATCCCAGGACAACGACTCAATTTAAGTCTATTTGCTCAACTCCCCAAGCCTGGCTCCATCGCCCTGCTCACCCAATCGGGCCCCATTGCCAGTGTGATTATGGAAGACATTCGGGATACCGAACTCGGCTTTTCCGCGGTCGTGAGTACTGGGGCGGAAATGGACTTATCGTTGGCCGACTGGATTGAACACTTCGCTCACGACAAAAATACGCGTGTCATTGCGATCGAATTCCAGCATGTCAAAAATCCCCGTGCCTTTTTCTCGGCCCTCAAAACCGCAACCCGCCATAAGGCGGTGGTGGTCTTAGCTAGCCGCCTACCAAAAGGCTCTGAAGCCATTATTCATTCGGTAGTGAAACGCACTGGTGTATGGTTGACCGAATCCATTGAACAATTTCTCGCCTCCATCACCGCACTAGCGAGTAACCGACTCCCCCGAGCGAACCGCTTAGCCATTCTTTGCACCAGTGGTGGGATGGCACAGCTGTCGAGCCAAAACGCCCTGCATTGCGGTGCAGAACTAAGCCGTCTGTCACCCCAAACGATGAACGCATTGAAAGAGGCTCAGTTCACTCACTCATTTAACAATCCGATTAGTCTCAGTCGAGCGGTCGACCCGAGTAAAGCCGTTTCGCTTGTCCTGCAGGATCCGAATATTGATGGGGTGCTACTCGTCAGCACGCCAAGCGTCCAAGGTGATATGCCCTTATCAATCAGCAATCTGGTTAAAAACGTCACGGGCTCCCAAAAACCCTTACTCACCGTGATCACAAGCGATCGATTGGCCCGTATTGCTCGATCCGAATTGCAATCCACCTTAAATGCTCCCATTAGCATTTTCCCCACCCTCGAACGAGCCTGTCATGCCTTCGAGTGTCTGGTGGATCGCTCAAAAACCCGTCTCACTCGCCAAGAGGCACCCGCCGACCGACCCAGTATCTTTAACCCGGCTCATATCCTCTTGCTTCGAGACATCATTACTAAAGCCTTAGAAAGTCGACGGTTTTCCCTCGAAATGACAGAAACCACCTCTCTCGCCCAGCTCTTAGGCTTTGAGGTATCGTCCACACACAGCGCTGCCACGATCGAAGAGGGTCTCCAAAAAGCTACCCTTCTCGGTTGGCCCCTGTGGGCAAAAGTTTCTGCCCGTGGTTTGGAAGGACTACTGCCTCCGAGCATTGTTTATGTCGAAGAGGACTTAAAGCTGCTATGGTCCCATTCTCGGGAGGCGCTCATCAATGCACAGGCTTTACCGGAAACGATCCAATTGGTGTTGCAAGCACACCAGCCGAGTGTGGATGCGATCGGTATTCATCTCGAACTCGACCGTGACCCGTTGGTAGGTCCCTTTATTCGTCTGACCCGAAACGGTACGCAAACCCTCCTTCCTTTGCCCCTTAATTACGATGAAGCGAATCAGCGATTAACTGGGCTCTTCTCGGGCATTGCACTCAATCCTACCGCCAAGGACGTCCTTACCGAAGCGCTTTGTCGCCTGTCGGACGCGGTAGCGAGTATTCCCGCACTCTATCAAATTGACTTATCGCTCAGGCTCACTGAAGCGTCCTGGTTAGCCCGTGAATGTACGGTGCGCCTTGCTGAGCGTCCAGTAAGTCCTGATCTGACCTACTCCCACCTCTTACTACCGTCTGCACCGCTCGAAAAATGGAGAACGGTCGTTTGTGCCAAAGGGGAACTCACGTTACGCCCACTCTTAGATGGAGACTTTCATGCGGTGGAGCGCTTTGTCGGACGACTGTCTGAAAAAACCCTTTACTTACGCTTTCACACGCGTGCGCCCATGACCCTCGAACGCGTGGTGAGCTTCTACGAACACGACCCCATTTATGAATCGGTCTGGGTACTGGCCGATAAAACCGATATTCATGGGATTGCTCGTTGGCACCGCTCCAGTGATAGTAGCGAAGCGGAGTTTGGGATCGTTGTGGAAGACGCTTGGCACCGCAATGGTCTGGCTAAGGTACTCCTCAATCAATTGATTCTGAGCGCAAAAAAACACGGAATCACCGCTCTGATTGGACATGTACTCAAAGGCAACGATGCGATGCAACATACGATGCACCATTTGGGGTTTGTAAAACGCCCTTCCTCGCATGGCGATACGGAACCTTGGGTATATGAAATTGCCTATAATGCCGAGCACTCTTAAGTCTTTCATTACACCGAGATCGAACCATGGACTTGATTATTGAAAAAAATTACGGCGTACTGCATCTGACGTTCAACCGTCACCAAAAGCGCAACGCCCTCAGTATCGCCCTGTGCAATTCCCTACGCGAAGCGCTTGAGTCAGCTAAGGATGACCCTTCGATTCGTGTTGTTCAGATCGATAGTGAACAAGAGGTGTTTTGTGCTGGCGCTGACATGGAAGAAATGTTGAAGATGCCGGAGGCATTAAATCAAGCCCTCGACGGGCTGTTTCGCACGCTGTTGCACTTCACCAAACCCATTGTGGCATCGGTCAAAGGCCCCTGTGTGGGTGAGGGCTTAGCCTTATTGTTATTTGCTGACATGGTCTATGCCAGCAAAGAAGCCGTCTTCTCCTATCCAGCCACTGCCTTAGCCCGTACTCAACGCTTTGGGATTGCCCACTGGTATGGTCGCAGCCCACAACCGAAGTTGTTAGCGCAAAAAATTTTACTGGCTGAGCCTATTTCTGCCTTTGAAGCCGAGTCCTTGGGACTCGTGACGCAAGTCTTTGAGTTGGATGACTTAGCCGTTGCGGTTGCCAATAAACTCGCCCGCTTGGTGGTCCTTCCCCCCAATGCCGTGCAAGCGACCCGCGAAGCCCTGTTGCGCGACTTCATTCGTGGCGTTGAACAGGATTGGGAGCGCGATCAAGCTATCTATAACGAACAGGCCGCCTCCGCGGAAGCCGACGAAGCGCTCAACGCCTTTATGGAAGGCCGTAAACCGGTCTTTGCCCCAGAATCCTAATTTCATTTGAAATGCACCAAACGGGTGCAATGCACCCATTTGGTGCATTTGTATTCTCTTGCGACCATGCACCTTCTTGGAGCATGGTCTTTTTTTATGCTCTTAACCCTTGAAAACAATCACTTTTACGACAGGAAAAAGTTTTGGCACGCTTCTTGCTTATAAGTAAATAACACCTCGACTATTGTTCCTGATGAGGTCGCACACCAATAACTTACCCAAGGAGAATGATCATGAAATTGTCTCGAATTGCCACTGCGTTCTTGCTTGCCGCAACGCTTGCTAGCACCGCCGCCAGTGCTGCGGATTTAACGGGCACCTTAAAGAAAATCAAAGACTCGGGCACAATGACGCTCGGCTATCGTGAAGCTTCGGTTCCTTTCTCCTACTTACAGGCTGACGGCACCCCCACGGGGTATGGTTACGAAGTTTGCAACGCCATTGCCGATGCCGTGAAAAAAGAATTAAACATGCCCGACCTGAAAGTGGTCTATCAGCCGGTCACGTCCGCCAACCGTATTCCGTTAATCCAGAACGGTACGGTGGATATTGAATGCGGCTCGACCACGAACTCCAAGAAACGTCAGGAACAGGCCTCCTTTGGGACGAACTATTTTGGCATTCAGGTCACCGCTGCCGTCTGGAAAGACGGTCCAGTAAAGACGTTGAAGGACTTGGATGGTAAAAATGTGGCGGTGACCTCGGGTACAACCTCGGTCGAACTCTTGGGACGCTTTGAGAAAGAAAATGGTATCAAGTTGCGCCTCTTGAAGACCAAGGACTTTGCAGAAGCCATGAAGTTGGTTGCCAATAAACGTGCCGACGCCTTTGTGATTGACGACGTGCTCTTAGCTGGTCAGATTTCCACGTTACCGAATCCGGGCGACTTCACCATCATCGATGAGTCCCTGTCGACTGAACCTTATGCACCGATGTTCCGCAAAGACGATACAGCCTTTAAAGCCTTGGTGGACAAAACTATCACGGGCATGATTAAAGACGGTTCGTTGGCTAAGCTCTATTCGAAGTGGTTTGAACAGCCCATTCCTCCGAAGAATGTGAACCTGAACTTCCCGATGAATAAGGTCACCAAGGAACTTTTTGCTAATCCCAATAGCGACGGTATTTAATTCGTTTTTTACCCCGAGCGTCTGGCTAGCAAATTAACGGCGCTCGGGGCTTCTTTCTTTTTATACGTTTTATACACAATCAGAATACCTCGAGCGTGGGGTAGCCCCATTACCCTACGCTCATCAAGAGGAGCTCAAACTATGTCTTTAAATATGTCATTGGACGTGTTGTTCGAGACGTCAAGCTTGTACGACGCGCCCTGGTGGATCTATATCGCTAATGGTGCTGGATGGACCATTGGCCTTGCCCTGTCAGCTTTTGCCTTGGCCCTACTCGTCGGGACCGTCATTGGTACTTTGCGCACCGTAGAGAACAAAGCAGTGCGCTTATTCTGCGAGGCTTGGATTGAGCTTTTCCGTAACATCCCTCTGATTGTCCAAATTTTTATCTGGTACTTTGTCGTTCCCGAACTGATTCCGGCTTACAAAGACTGGATTATTTCCGTCGATCCTATCTATAGCCAGTATTTGTCTGCCTTACTCTGTTTAGGTCTTTTCACGTCCTCGCGTGTGGCAGAACAGGTTCGTGCAGGGATCATGAGTCTTCCCAAGGGACTCTCCAATGCCTCGAAAGCCTTAGGATTTACCGCTGTGCAACGCTATCGCTATATCATCTTACCGATGGCGTTTCGCTTAGTGCTTCCTCCGTTAACGAGTGAAGCCATGAACCTCATCAAAAACACCGCCGTTGCCATTACGATTGGTTTGCCGGAACTCACCATGCGTGCCAACGAGATGGGCGAAGACACCTTCCAGTTTTTTGCGGCGTACGTCTGGGCCACTGTGCTCTATATCACCATTGCACTCATCGCCAACCGTCTGATGGGTTGGTTAGAACGTCGTAGTGCGATTCCTGGTTTTATCGTTGCCAAATAAGGAGCCCATGATGGATTTTTCGTCGATTACTCATAGCTGGAGCTATATTCTCGATGGCGCAGCCTACACCCTAGAGTTAACCGCCATTACAGCCGTCGGTGGACTTTTTTTAGGGACGCTCTTAGCACTCTGCCGCCTGTCAAACCGTCCGTGTTTGGCTGTGCCAGCGCGACTTTATGTCAATTTAATGCGTGCGGTACCCTTAGTACTGGTGCTTTTCTGGTACTTCCTGTTGATGCCGGAAGTATTGCGACTGATCTTTAACCTCGATCGTCCCGTCCAAATTGGAGCCGACGCGACCGCTATTATCACGTTTGTATTGTTTGAAGCGGCCTACTTCTCTGAAATCATGCGTGCGGGGATTCAGTCCATCAAAAAGGGACAGATTTGGGCTGCCTATGGGTTGGGGCTTACCTACGGTCAAACCATGAGATACATTGTTTTGCCACAAGCCATCCGACATATGTTGCCAGTTCTCTTGACGCAGACTATCATTTTGTTTCAGGATACTAGTCTGGTCTATGTGATCAGTGGCAATGACTTCAT
>CAJJMF010000003.1 GCA_905192805.1 uncultured Sutterella sp.
AACCGCGGATGTTCACACTTATCGGTTCGTTGAATTCAAATTTTTAAAGAACATTGCTTGAACGGCTCCGACAAATAAAGCCTTGTAATGGCAAGGCTTAAATTGGTTGCGGGGGGAGGATTTGAACCTCCGACCTTCGGGTTATGAGCCCGACGAGCTACCGGGCTGCTCCACCCCGCGGTAATACTGTCGTTTGCTTCCGTTCGAAAGCATAGGTTGAGAATCATATAGAACAAATTTCGACTTGTCAAGAGTCCGAAGTAAAAAAAACCTAAAAAAATGAGGCGAAATTTACTATCTCCTTGTTTTTCCTAGAAAAATATTTCTTCACTTTTTTGCTTTCCACACAATGTGGGCAGGGCAGACGAACGAAAACCCTAAAGGAGACACTTGCGAGTATCATGTTTACTACTTAATGTGTGGCAGTGTGTTGCGTCAGGAGTTCTTAATGCCCAATCGACCCTTTCCCCCGTTGTTCAATGCAGCAAAACCCGAACAACTCGTCTTACTGTCCTATTTAACAGAGTACCCGGCATTTTTTGAATTCATTGTCTCGTCCATGTCCGACGGCATCACGCCCGAATTAACCGAGTATGCCTACTCGCAAGGGTTGATGCCTTGGCCCACCGCCGATCTATCGCGACTCGATATTTACCCTTGGGGACGTACCTACCCCATGACGGTATTGCGTACCGAAGCCCTCCCTCCCTTACCCAAATCCCTTCGTAAGGTCCTCGCTAATGCACTCGCCCGACACTATCGTGGGGCAACGCTTGAGATACTGCTCGATGAGGATTACGAAGGCTTTCTCGATCGGGTCGCGGACTACCATACCCAAACCGCTGGCACCACCTGGCTAACCCAGAACATGCGGGAAACGTGGAAAGCTCTTCATGCGCAAAATAAAACACATGTCATCACCGTGAAAGAAAATGGGACACTCATCGGCGGGTTGTGTTTTACTACCTTAGGGCGTATGCTCTACGGAGAAACCGCCATGTCAACGCGCCCGGAGGCATCGCGTTTGGCACTCATTGCGCTCGTGGCGTTGGCGCATCACAACGGGATGCCATGGATTGATTGTCAACAACACTCCAGCCTCATTGAACCCTTGGGCCCTGAATCGTGTAGCTGGGAAGATTATTTGCCCTTGCATGAGAGTTTAGTCCGAGCACCGAGCCCCGATTGGGACGCCCTCAAGGGGGACCTGATTCCCTTAATGCAGACGTACTTCGACGGGATTGTTAAGCCTCACCCCTACCAAGCGAAGAAACCCAAAACAACGGTATCGTCTCGCGAGGCGACGTCCTATGCGTCCATCGATGCGGAAATTGATCGCCTTCATACACAACTCGAACAAGCGCTCGCTAACCGTACGATGACCTCCACGGACGCAGAAAACGAACCCTTGGAGACAATCGAGGTCCCTGAAGACGTCCCGACCGACGATGCGCCAACGGACCGCACCAAGTCGCCACCCAAAATTTTGGCTCGTAAATTAAACCGGTTCGACCAGCACGTTTACCCCGCCGCGCTCGTTGAAGTGGGATGCTCGTACTTTAAAACGCGCAAATGCCTCATGGACATCACCTTTATTCGATCCGACCAACGTCCGTCGATGCACGATGAAAATAGCCATACCGCCGGTCGACTCTCCGACTTGGGGTTACGACGTGAGGCGAGCTATATGGTGCGACTCTGTTGCCAGGGATGCTCGGCCTGTATTCCTGTCCGAGTACTCGCTCAAGACTTTAAGCCTAATGCACGATTCCGTCGCGTGCTCAATAAAAATAAGGGCTTACAAGTGGAAGTTTTCCCGATGCCGGAAAAACTCAATGCGGAACAATTCGCCCTCTATCAACGCTATTTCCGTGAGCGGCACACCGACAGCCACATGGGAAGTTTTACGCCTGAAGATATTAACCATATTTTCTTCCGGCGCTATACCCGTGCGAGCTTGATGGAAATCCGCCGTCCTCGGGCAGAAGGGGAACGCGGTGAACTGGTGATGGTTTGCATCATGGATGAGTATGATGACTCGGTGAGTGCGGTCTATAACTTTTTTGATCCCGCTCTGGAGCCAAATAGTATCGGAACTTTTGGTATCCTAGCGGAGATTGAGTACACTCGACTTAGTCAACGCTCCTACCTTTACCTCGGTTACTGGTTACAAGACTTCCCAGGCATGGACTATAAACGTCACTTTAAACCGCTGGAAGTTTTTCGAAACCAAACCTGGGAGCCACTCGAAACCTATCTCGCTCGTCATCCAAGTGCCGAGCCGTTTAACACAAAAGAAGATCTATAAACATGCTGTATTCGCTTTGTCGTCGCGTGCTGTTTTCCTTACAGCCCGAAACTGCGCACAACCTCACCATGGCCAACCTCAACTGGGCGGTCCACTTGGGATTACACAAGTTTTTGACTCACATGCCCGATGAAAACCCGATTTCCGTCATGGGATTGCGCTTCCCGAACACGATCGGGTTAGCCGCAGGCATGGACAAAGACGGTATTCGTGTCAGTGCCTTTGGAGCATTGGGTTTTGGACATGTCGAAATTGGAACGATTACCCCCTTGGCACAGCCGGGAAACCCTAAACCACGTTGCTTCCGTGTGATTCCTGCGCGGGGGGTCATTAACCGCATGGGTTTTAATAACGAAGGGTGTGAGCAAGTCTTAAAGAATTTGCGCAGTGCGGCAGCCTTCCGTCTGCGCGGTGGTATTTTGGGGATTAATATCGGTAAAAATGCAGTCACCCCCATCGAAAATGCCCTCTCGGACTATGAAAAGTGTTTAGATGCAGTCTACGACACGGCGGACTATATTGCCATCAACATCTCTTCGCCCAATACGAAGAATTTGCGTCAATTGCAAACCGAAGAACATTTCGCTCATTTGGTGGGCGGCATTGTGGCCAAACGCCGTGCGTTGCAAGAAGCCCGTGACGGCAAATACGTTCCCATCGCTGTGAAATTAGCTCCGGATTTGGACAATGATGACATTTTGCGCTGTGTGGACGTCTTAGTCGACCAAGGTATCGACGCCGTGATTGCCACCAATACGACCATTAGTCGCGACAAGGTGGTTGGCTTACCCAACGCCGAACAAACCGGTGGTCTCTCGGGGGCACCGTTACGTGAACGCTCCACCGAAGTGGTTCGCTTGATTGCCGAGCATGTCAAAGAGAGCTTACCCATCATTGCCTCGGGAGGAGTCATGTCGGGCGAAGATGCCGTTGAAAAGGTTCAAGCCGGTGCCAAACTCGTCCAACTCTATACAGGGTTCATCTACAAAGGACCCGCTCTTGTTGCAGAGTGTTCTGAAGCCGTACAACGCTATCGGAACACACTCAGTCAATAACTGAGTACCGTTTACCCATACGCTGCAACGAGAACATCGTTGCAGCGTTTTTTTTTGGCTTTTGTTTTTTTAGGATGTCTCATGCCCCGTGTTTTTGTTGCGCTTAGCTTTCCTCATGATGTGTGCGACGCCATTGCGCGTGACGCACGTGTATTGAACCGCTACGATCCGTTGGCCCGTTTTGTTCCTAGCCAAAACTTACACCTCACGTTGGCGTTTTTGGGCGAGGTCCCACTCGCTCGTGCCCGCTTGCTCGCCGCAGCCTTGCGTCCGCTAGCGGTGCACACTCCTCGCGAGATTGCGCTGGGTCGAGTGGGCACCTTTGATCGCTCTCGCGTGCTATGGGTGGATCTTTCCCCATGGGAAAGTTTAACGCCGGTCGTCCATGAGGTTCGCGCAGTACTCCAACGCTTGGAGTTGAGTTATGACACCAAGCCGTTTAAGGCCCACATTACGCTTGCGCGGGATTGGCGTCGAGGGGTGCCACCCGTGAGCTTACCTAACCGCAAGTTTCCCCTCTTAGGGCCGATGGTCTTTGAGTCCACACAAGACCCTCGTACCAATGCGATTCGCTATCGCCAAATCCTGCCCTAACGCCGTCCATGCCATTGAGGGACGGAAAAAAGCTTTCCATCAGGCGGAAAAACTCCGCTACAATATCGGTATACAAGCGGTGAGTGCGTCCTCGACCCAATGCGAGGACGCCTTTTTCCAAGCACAACAACACCGACGTTTCCGATAACTCTCATCGATTCCTTACGCCATTGGCTATGGGACTCCACACTATGCATGAAATTCCTGTCCGTCCAGCGTTCTGGAACATCCCGCTCTGGGGTGAAATTGGTATCTATGTTTTAGGCTTATTAGCCGTGGCTGTGCTCATTTGGGGCATTGTGCTCAATGTGAGACTTTGGCGTAAGCAACGGGATCCGATCGCTGTTCGCCCCACACTCTCGCATTGGCTCTACCTCATCAAGGTCGCCTTTGCCCAGAAAAAGATCCGCGAAACCCGTATGGGGAAAGCACACTTTTGGCTCGCTTGGGGCTTTTTCTTACTCTTTTGTGGCACGGCACTGGGTACCATCGACTGGGACGTAGGGCACTATGTATTTGGGAACCAATTCCTCAAAGGCAATGTCTACCTCGCTTATAAGCTCATTTTGGACTTCTCGGGCTTAGCCGTACTCGTTACCTTAGGCATTGGGGCGTGGCGTCGCTATAAAAGTGATACCCTCATCAAAGATACCCGCTGGACACTGGCATACTTTTACTTGGCCTTTATTGTGCTCACCGGCTTTATTGTGGAGGGCTTACGTTTAGCAGCCGATCAACCCGCTTGGTCTGCCTTCTCTCCCGTGGGGCACCTGTTTGCCAAACTGGTCCTCTTGATGGGATTCAATAAACAAGCCCTCATCGATTGGCATACGGGCGTATGGGTCTTCCACGGTTTGGTGTCCCTCTTATTTGTGGTGGCCATTCCCGTGACCATCTTCTCACACCTTTACCGCACGCCAACCAATATCTTTGTGCGCTACCGTAAGCCCCTCATGTCGATCCCTAAGATCGAGAATATTGAAGAACAAGAAACCTTTGGGCTCTCGAAATTCTCCCAACTCACGGCAGAAAATCGTTTAGCCATTGATGCCTGTACGGAGTGTGGTCGCTGTAACGATGCCTGCCCAGCTGTTCGTGCCCATACACCCTTGAAGCCACGTGAAGTGGTCATGAAGTTACGTGACCGGATGCACTCCGAAGCCAAGGATGTACTCGACGAGGGAAGTATTTCGGATTTGATCACCCACGACGAATTGTGGTCGTGCACGACCTGTACGGCCTGTGCTCGCGTGTGCCCAGCCGAAATTCCCTTACCCGACCTGATCGTGGCGATGCGTCGACACCAAGCCCTCGAACTGGGGGAATTCCCCGAAGGGGTGGCGAGTGCCTTGGAAAATACAGCCTCAGTGGGCAATCCCTGGGGGATGGATCCTTATGAACGCCTGGATTGGGCCAAAGACTTGGATCTTCCCATTGCCCAACCGGGCGAAGACGTGGAGCTCCTTTATTGGGTAGGCTGTGCGGCGAGCTATGACCGTCGTACGCAAAAAGTGGCTCGTGCCATGGTGACTCTCTTAAAACGCTCGGGCGTTTCCTTTGCGGTCATGCAAGAAGAACGTTGCCATGCGGAATTTGCGCGTCGCTTAGGGGAAGAGTATCTCTTCCAAACCGCAGCTCAAGAAAATATCGACAACCTTGCCCAGTATCGCTTTAAGCGCATTTTGACCACGTGCCCGCACTGCTTTAACACGTTCAAAAACGAATACCCGGACTTTGAAGGGTTCGGCTATGAAGTGGTCCCACATACGGTCTGGATTAACGAAATGATTCAATCGGGCAAGTTGCCTAGCACGCTTGCCGACGCGATTCCGACGGTTTACCACGACCCGTGCTACTTAGCGCGTGTCAATCAAATTGTCGACGCCCCACGTCATGTCTTACATCAGGTTTCGCGTGATCTGCGTCTGCCCACCGAATCGGGAGTGAACACCTTCTGCTGCGGTGCCGGTGGTGGCCAGATGTGGAGTGAAGGCAAAGTGAGTAAAACCGTCAACATTATTCGCCTAAAGGATTTACGTGCGACGGGAGCCAATCGCGTGGCCGTGGCCTGCCCACATTGCTTATCGATGCTCGAAAGTGCGAAGTCCATGGATCGTGAACACGGCCAAGAAACAGAAATTAAAGACATCGCTGAACTCGTCGCGGACGCGTTAGAACGCACCGAGTCGAAGGAGGCCTGATGCAAGGCGAAAGTGTTGTTCAGGTCTTTGACCGAATGCGACTCATTTTGGGGCGTCTCGAAACCCATGGGTCACTCAATTTATCGGAAATTGCCCAATTAACCTCACTTCCCTTTTCGACGACGCACCGTTTGTTGAACGCACTCGCCAGTGCCGGGATCGTGCGGCGTGAAGCCAATGGTCGCTGGGTATTGGGCTACCGAATCTTTGAGTTAGGCGTTTTGGTGGAAGAGCGGATTGCTTGGTTAAAACCCGCGCAACCGATTCTGCAGACCTTGGCCGATCAAACGGGCCATACGGTGACCTTAGGCATTCGGACCGACAATAAACTGCTCGTTTTAAGTGAAGCACTTGGGGATTTAACCCCACTCACCGCTCGCGGTCGGAGCACCCCGCTGCATAACAGCGCTGCCGGTAAGCTGTTTCTTTCGCGCATGAACCCCAGCGACATTCGCACTTACGCAGAACGCGAAGGGTTGCTGGAGAAAAACAACGAGCACGTGGATGAACTCGATAAGCTTTTTATCGTTCTGGCGAAGGTGAGAGAATACGGTTGGTCGATTGAAAAAGAGGATGGCACCGATCAGGGTGGCCCCTCACGCTCCTGCGTTGCTGTGCCCGTACTTAATGCCGGTAAGGAGTTGGTCGCAGCCATCACCTTAGAAGCCCCTCGGGACATTACGCACAATGACATCGACCAATTACGCTTGTGTGCCGCGCAAATTTCGCCTTTGTTGTCCGGACTTGACTAGAAGCGCTGACAAAAAGAGCCAGACGAACGTCTGGCTCTTTGTCTATCCACGATTTTCTCGGGCGTGGCGTTAGAAAATCTCGTACGGTAAGACTGTGCTGAATTGACGATCAATACGATTTTCGTTTTCCACAAAACGCTTCATCAGCGTCATATCCGTGGCACGTTGGGTATTGTTGGGGCTATCGAGCACCACCATCACCACACGACGTTTACCCACTTCGCTTTGTACCACCATACAGCGACCCGCTGCCGTGGTAAAGCCCGTCTTCTGAATCCCAATATTCCAATCCGGATTCCCGATTAAACGGTTGGTCGTGTGCATATTGAGCACATAGCGACCCGCACGTAATTGGGCAGCCGACATCGTCGAGGCTTCACGAATGTCTTTGTATTCATAGGCCGCAGAGACTAACTTCGCCAAGTCGCGTGCCGTCGAATGGTTGCGGTTATCCAACCCCGTCGGATCCGCAAAGAACGTATCCTTCATCCCTAAGCGGCGAGCCGTTGCATTCATCTGATCAATAAAAGCCGACAGTCCCTGAGGCGTCGTGCGAGCCAAAGCGTGCGCTGCACGGTTATCACTACTCATCAGCGCCGCTTTGAGTAGTTCACTACGCTTCA
This sequence comes from uncultured Sutterella sp., assembly GCA_905192805.1. Lineage (GTDB taxonomy): Bacteria > Pseudomonadota > Gammaproteobacteria > Burkholderiales > Burkholderiaceae_F > Sutterella. The sequence goes on from CAJJMF010000003.1 coordinate 7,534, forward strand.
TCACCATGCCACTACGTAACTTCGAATGTGCACGGCTCGATAAGTAGTCCTCACGTGTCACCGTGACCGATTCACCCATGTTCACACCGCTTTCCGCGATCACTAAGGCCGTCATCAACTTCGTGACGGAAGCAATCGGTAACGCCACGCTGGCGTTCTTGGAAAAGAGCTCTTCGCCCGTATCCTGATCAACAATATAGGCGACCGAACTGCCCAAATCGAGCGGATCATCGGTCTGTCGCAACCCGGCTAACGTTGCTTGCGACGGGCCACGTGTGATGACACGACGTTTCACCGCGCGCTGACGTTGAGCGAGTTTCTTATTCTTGACCGAACGTTTGGCCACCTTGGCGTTGCCACGCTTACTGACCTTTGCCGAACGGCTCACCGAGGCCGAACTCTTGGCAACGCGTTTTGTTGCCTTACTAACTTTAGTTGAGCGAATCGCCTTCGCTACTGATTTTTTGGCCTTACCTGCTGAAGCCTTCTTGGCTTTACTGGTCGCGACCTTTTGCGCAGCCACCGCAGGCGTACTCGTGGCGACAGGAAGACCCACGAGCGCGACGCTAAGCCCTAGCGTCATGAAAAAACGTTGCCACTGAAGCATGATTGAGCACCCTTGCCGAAAAAAGTGCGTTGAATTTTGGACGAATGATCTCGGCTCGTGTCAAAACCTGAAATTTTGACAGCGTCGGCTTGTCAAAGGGTGCTGTCTCCCTGGGTCAGTAACCCGTAGCATTCTTTGACATTGCGTAACATCTATAGCGTGAGATACTTTTTCATTTTACCCAAGAGCGCCTTGCGTTCCGAGCGCATTTACATTTTTGTTGGTGCAAAATTGCCGAAAAATCGACGAAAACCCCCTCAATTGTCATAATTGACACATTTTGTAGCATTTTCATATTTTTCAGACCCCTATTTTGGGGTTCCCTGCGCCACAAAAGACAATCAAGGCGGTTCGATGTGACGGTTACATCATCCCTTTGGTTGATGGAGTCGCTACTCATCACCGACCTACCCAAAAGCCCCCCGAACCCGTCGGTAGGGGAGCTTTTCTTCATTTATAGCGCGTCAATCATGGCCCAAACCCGCTCCAGTCGCTTCACACTCACTGGCATGGGGGTCCGTAATTGTTGGGCAAAGAGGGATACGCGTAATTCTTCAAGCATCCATCCAAAATCCTCGAGCCGCGGATCGATCTGCCCACGTCGTTGTGCCACGGCGCGTAACCAAGGGGTACGTAAGCGCTCGATATCCTGCTGACGCGACACATCCCGCATCGGATCATCCCGATAGCGGTCTAATCGATACTGAATCGCCTTCATATAACGCGGGTAGTGTTGCAACTGCGTTAACGGCACCGTTTCCATGAAACCGGGTTTAAAGAGCCATTGCAGTTCCCCCATCACATCCTCGTAAATAGCGGGAATGTCTTGAAGCTTTTTCAGTTTGCCCATAATCGGCGCCCCATCGGTCACAATCGCCGTCAAGAGACGCACAATTTCGCCCGCCACTAACGTGAGACGACCTTTTACGTCTTCACGGCGTGCCGCAAAGCTATCCGCATCGCTCGGCCAGGGCTCTTGTAGGGCCGTCGCTTGGAGAGCACAGTTCACCACAGCAGCACTCACCGTATCGATCGACTCAAAGAGTCGATCCAATCCTGGGATGGTGGCCGCCTGCATCTGCACACGCCCTAAATCCCGTAAGGAGCGTTCCACGAAGCGTACTTGTTCCTTTAAAACCAGTTTAAATAGGCGCAATAACCCTTTACGGTGTTCGCGTTTGGCTTCATTGGGGTCATCGAACACTTCGATAGCGCACACCTCCCCTTTATCGACGAGCGCAGGATGGCCAATGAGGGTTTGCCCCTTACGGTTAATTTCCATTAATTCTGGCAATTCACCAAAAGTCCAATCCACGACGGAATCGGTTAAATCGGCCGCCACCTGAGCATCTTGCTGCGCGACGGCTTTAAAGGTTTCCTGTGCTTGTTGACCCAATTCGGCGCGTAATTGCGCCAAATTGCGCCCCATCGCCAATTGGCGCTGATGCTCATCGACGACTTTGAAGTTCATAATCAAATGAGCAGGAAGTTGTTCTAACTTAAAGTCCGTGGGTTGGCAGGGCACATTGGTTTGTTCTCGGATATCCGCCGCCAACGCCTCCAAAAAGCCGAGCGGTTGCGCTTGACCTTCCTGAGTGCGAACGAAAAACCCTTGAGCATACTCTTGAACCGGCACACAGTGACGGCGGATTTTCTGCGGTAACCCCTTGATGAGCGCGAGCGCTTTTTCTTTGACCATCCCTGGCACTAACCATTCGGCCTGAATCGGGTCGAGCTGGTTGAGCGCATAGAGGGGAACCGTCACGGTTAAGCCATCACGCGGGTTACCTGGTTCAAAGTGATACCCCAAGGCCATATTGACGCCCGCCATCGTCAGCGTTTTCGGATAATAGCGGTTCGTCACCCCCGAGGCATCGTGACGCATCAGAGCCTCCTTACTCATTTTGAGTGAGGTTTCCGCCGCTTTGCCTTCATTTTTTAGCCATGCGAGCAAACTACGCGTATTGGCTACCTCCGCTGGGATCACCTCGTCGTAGAACTCAAACTGCAACTCATCATCTACGAGCACATCGGGTCGACGCGTTTTGTGTTCCAACTCTTCGATTTCGCGAATCAAGCGCTGATTGTGCTGATAAAAGCCCGACTGAACCAGGGCATTGTCGCCATTACCTTCAACGAGGGCTTGACGAATAAAGAGCTCTCGCGCTAGGGCTAAGTCATGCGGTTCAAAACTCACTCGTCGGTCTTGGTAAATGGTTAAGCCATAGAGCGTGCCGCGTTCAAACGCTACCACTTCGCCCCGACTCTTTTCCCAATGGGGCTCGGACCAGCTCTTTTTAATCAAGCTTCCTGCAGCAGCTTCGATCCATTCGGGTTCAATATCGGCCACGCAACGCGCATACAAACGTGTGGTTTCGATGAGTTCGGCCGAGAGAATCCAACGGCCCCCTTTTTTGGCCCGCACTGAGCCAGGCCAAATCCAGAATTTGACCGTGTGTGTTCCTAAATAGGGGGGCGCACGGAAGTCACTTTCCACCGCCTTCGAGCCGATGTTCCCAATGAGCCCCGAAAGGAGCGCTCGGTGAACCTCTTCGTAGGTAGCGGGTTTGGTATTTTGACGCCAGCCTAATTCATCCACCAATTCACGCAATTGATTGTGAATGTCGCGCCACTCACGCAAGCGACGTGGTGACAAGAAGCGACGCTTTAATTCCGCCTCAAACTTGCGGTTACTTTCTTTGTCGGCATAGGCCTTTTGGTACCAATTCCAGAGCTTGACGTAACTTAAAAAATCACTACGTTCATCGGCGAGTTGACGGTGTGCCTCGTCGGCGGCTTGCTGCGCCTCTAACGGGCGTTCACGCGGATCCTGCACCGAGAGCCCCGATGTAACAACGAGCAGTTCACTTAACGAACCTAATCGATGTCCTTCTAAGAGCATGCGCGCCAATCGGGGATCAATCGGCAAACGAGCCAATTCACGACCCACACGCGTGAGTTCGCCTGCCTCGTTCACGGCATCTAACTCTTGCAAAATCGCATACCCATCGCTAATGGCTTTATTGGGAGGCGTCTGCACAAACGGAAACTCACGAATATCCCCCAACTTCAGCGCCATAGCACGCAAAATCACCGCAGCCAAATTCGAGCGCACGATTTCCGGATCGGTAAAAGCAGGACGTCGTTGATAGTCTTCTTCGCTATATAAACGGATGCAGACCCCTTCGGCCACACGACCACAACGCCCAGCGCGTTGATTGGCCGAGGCCTGACTGATGGGCTCAATCTGAAGCTGTTCCACTTTGGAGCGATACGAATACCGATTCACACGCGCAAGCCCCGTATCGACCACAAAACGGATTCCGGGCACCGTAATCGACGTTTCGGCCACGTTCGTTGCCAAAATAATACGGCGGGCTCCCGAAGGACGAAACACCTCTTCTTGTTCAGAAGCAGACAGTCGAGCATAAAGGGGCAAAATGTGCGTCGTCGGTTGGCGGTATTTACGCAACGTCTCGGCCGCTTCGCGAATTTCACGCTCACCCGGTAAGAACACCAGAATGTCACCCCGACCCACTGCTTCTAATTCGCTGACGGCATCCTCGATGGCACTCATCAACGTGTTGTCGTCTTCCTCATCCACATCCTCAATCGGGCGGTAACGAATTTCCACGGGATAGGTGCGCCCCGAAATCGTAAAGATCGGCGCCGCACGCCCATTGATCGTAAAGTGTTCGGCAAAGCGTTCAGCATCAATCGTAGCGGAGGTGACAATCACCTTTAAGTCGGACCGCTTAGTTAACAAGCGCTTTAAGTAACCCAACAAAAAGTCAATATTGATCGAGCGTTCATGCGCTTCGTCAATGATGATCGTGTCGTAGGCTTTCAGTAAAGGATCGTGCTGCGTTTCAGCGAGCAAAATACCGTCTGTCATGAGTTTCAACGTCGCGCCCGGGTGCGTCTTATCCGTAAAGCGCACTTTGTAGCCCACCACTTCACCAAGCGGGGTGTTGAGTTCTTCGGCGATACGTTTCGCGATCGAACTGGCCGCAATACGACGCGGTTGTGTGTGGGCAATCATGCCGTGCTCACCGCGGCCGGCCATCATGGCAATCTTCGGCAATTGTGTGGTTTTCCCTGAGCCTGTTTCCCCACACACGATTACCACGCGGTGTTGACGAATCGCTTGGATTAAATCCGCAGCACGTTCCGAAACCGGAAGTCCCGGCATCAACTCAAACGGTGGCACAGGATTACGACGCTCTTCATAGGAGAGACGAGGGGGTTTGGCGCCCCCTTGCTGCGTCTCCTCCTTGGTTTGTCCTTGAGGCGAGCGATCCGCTTTGACTCGGGTGGGCGTTTTACGTTGAGATTGCGGGGTGTTTTTGGGTCGGGCGGAGTGCGTTTTGCCTTTTCCTGACGGCTCACCTCGCTCCCCTTTACCGTGCCCACCTCCCTGAGGCGAAGAGCGCGACGCCTTAGCGTTCCCGACCTCACCACTCATGCGAAACGAAGCACCGCTTTTCAAAGCAGCATCCGCCAACGCGGAGCCAAATCCGCCTTTGGGCGCAAATGCCGAAGCACTGATACGGTCATCCGGACGTGCTTCCATCGCACGCGTTTTCTTCGCCACTTCTTGACGTTTTTTCGCTTCTTGACGTTGGGCTTCTTCTTTGCGTTTCGCCTCTTCTTTTTCTCGTGTGGCGCTAACCACATCCTCCACACGATCTTTCACTTGTTGGAATGCATGAAAAAGGGCACGATCTGGCATTTATCTCTACCTTTTGGCTACTGATATCTGGCTCACTTGGCGTATACAGGTTACGAGTGATAAAGAGTACAATGTTTCGTAAAACGTCAAATGAATTGTCGGGAGAAGCGCCTCCCGCTAATCCCTAAACTTAAAGGAAAAGGAGCAAAACATGGCTCGTATGGTTCAATGTGTCAAACTCAATAAAGAGGCCGAAGGCTTAGCCTATCCCCCTTTCCCTGGCGAACTGGGCAAACGTATCTGGAAGTCGGTGAGCAAGGAAGCTTGGGATGAATGGACACGTTTGCAGACCATGATGGTAAACGAATACGGTTTAAATTTGGCTGATTTGTCCGCACGTCAACAATTGCAAAAGCAGTGCGAACGTTACTTCTTTGGTGATGCAAGCCAAGTCCAAGCCCCGGAAATGTACCGTCCCATCGAAAACAAATAACGATTTATTATACTCGAGTCCTTTCTCAGCTCGAGTTTGGGCACTGTACTGCCAAGCATAAACCCCACGAAAACACCAGTCTCGTGGGGTTTCTTGTTGAGGCAATACCCTCTCCATTACTGGGCTAAGTAGGTTTCAACCCCCTCTTGAGTCCCTAAGAGCAATACGTCGGCACCGCGCTGCGCAAATAACCCGACCGTCACCACGCCAGGCCAAGCATTGACGATCGCTTCAAAGTCCTTCGGATCCGTGATCGAGAGCCCCGCCGCATCCAAAATCCAGCAACCGTTATCCGTCACAAAGTCACGCTTTTTCACGTGAGCACCCAACGCCGTTAAACGGGCAGCAATCGCACGAGCGGCCATGGGGATCACTTCCACGGGCAATGGGAATTTCCCCAATACCTCCACTTTCTTACTTTGGTCGGCGATACACACAAAACGCTCCGAAATCGAAGCGACAATTTTTTCGCGCGTTAAGGCCCCACCGCCCCCTTTAATCATCGAAAACGAGGGGTCAATTTCATCCGCACCGTCCACATAGACACCAATCGAATCCACCTCATTCATATCCAACACTTTAAAACCTAAGGCTTCTAAGCGTTGCGTGGAACGCACCGAAGAGGATACGCAAGCGGGAATTTGATCACGAATTTCAGGCAACAAATCGATGAAGCAGTCCACTGTGGATCCTGTCCCTACGCCCAAAATTTTGCCAGGTTGCACATAAGCCAAAGCAGCGCGTGCCACTTTTTGCTTCAATTCTTGCTGAGTAAGCGCCATGATTACCTCGTGTGGTGACAATGTGAGTTGTAGGAGAGTTACGCTAGGGCCGCGTTGCCCTAGCCATGATGGCGGCTATTATCGCACAGCCACGCCTTGAGCCCGTAGGAAGAGCTTCAAAAAATCACTCCTTCGGGGTAATCTCCGCCAATACCGAGTCAATCCACGACGGACTCGCCTCCCCCTCAGGCGAGACGAGCACATAGTGTAGATTCGGCAGAGCCGCTAACCCACTGGGGCGCCAAGGAGCTGCTTCGGTCGGGAGTGCCTGCTTACCCTGAAGGCGAGGATAAAAGAGCCACACCCCCCGTAATGAGGCTTGATCCGACAGAGGACTTAACCCAAACACGTACTTAAAGAGGATCGTTTGCGTTTCCTCTTCGAGCACCTTTTCACCCCAGGTGTACTTCGCGTCGGCCACGTACCAACGCTGTGGCGTGGACTCCCCATCCACCTTCAACACGAAGTCTGGGGTATAGAACGCATGCTGTGGAGTCGCTACCTTTACATCCCCTTGCGAGGTCCAACTCAAGGGGGTCGTACGCACTAACGCCAGCCCATTTGCGGGGGCAACCGCTGGCGTCATAATGACAGGCTCATAGTAAAGCGTCAATCGGTAAGGCGCCTGCTGCCCTTGCGCGGGGTAATCAAAATAATAGGTATTGGGCACGGGAGCGTTCGGTTTGCCTTCAGTATGCGGATACGAGTACCGCTCGGCACCTTTAAATTGCGCCCCTGCTTCGGAGAGCGACTCGAGTTGGCGCATTAAGCAATAGAGTTCATAGAGATGACTGCGTTCAAAGCAACTCACCAAGAAGTCTTCACGGCTAAAGCTCAGTCCCCCTAAAGAAAACCATTGCACCATACCCTCATACAGGCGTCGGTACGCTGGAACCGAGAGAAAAATATCCGTGGGTAACGGTACGTGGCGAATGGGCGTGGCACTAATCGGGAAAATGTGTGCATAAAGGCGACGTAAATTGCGTGATTGCTTGAGTAACCCAGCCAAGCGTTGCCCATAGTAGCGGAGTCGATAAAGTACGGCCCCTAATAGGGCTTCGGCACTGCACACGTAGCCTTCGACCGTGGGCAGCAACGCGGGCATATGGCCTTGTTGCACTTCAATGAGACGAACTTCCGCTTCCAGACTGCGTTCTAGCGTTTCTAAAAACCCGAGAACCACCCGGTTTTCCAACAAATCAAACGACTTTTCCGTTGTTTGAACGAGAACGTGTCGAGGCTGATAACTCCGATTACGCGAAGCAACGTAGATCCCTTTTCCCGTCGGCGCAGGGGTTAATTCATCCGGGTGTTCAATCACGTAGCGTAGTGCCGACTCGGAAAAACTGGTGAGACGGCCTGCTCCCGCGACTTTTTCACTATTGACCAACTTAAATCGGGCATTGGCTCGAAAGTACGACGCCAAAGTCTCATAAGTACTGAGAACGGACTCAATGACCCCTAAGCGTTTTTGTAGATCCAGTTGTGGGGGCGTCGACACGTCACGCTCGCCCTGTGCCACCTCCTCGCACGTTTTGTCATACTGCTGAATCCCTTTCACCACAAAATCGGCCATCTCGCGAATCATATCCGCAGCGGGGCCTTCGGGGATGGCAACAAATAAGGGCGCACTCCAGACGCTCTGGGGCGTTTGACCACGAATCAGACGCCGCACCTCGATATTCACTGCCCCAATGAAATCTTTAAAGGGCAGAGGCAACTCATTACGTAGCCGATCCTCGGGCATGAGTCGTAAGGTGTCGTGCTCAACCGTTACCCGCGTGGGCACAAACGACTCATTCACAAAGAGCTGATACGTCGCGTTCACCGAATGTTCGGAGGTATCCTCACTCGGTGGAAAAACCCCCAGCGGACACTCAAAAATCCACGGCACGTCCGAGCACACCACCTGTCGTATCGTCTCGATACGAAGTGGTTCACGGGTCTGGTCCCCCACTAAGAGAGGCACCTGTACGGGGTCCAGATTCGGTGAACGTAAAGTGAGCACAGCCATTAGAAGAACCGATACCAATCCATGGCGTTATCGCCCTTAGCCATCACCTCACGCAATAGCTGAGCAGACCCGAGAAGCCCCTCATTGGCTAACAACGCTTCAAAGGCGGATAATTTTTCACGGTAGGCTTCACCGTTACCATTAATACGGGGCAATAAACGTTGCATCACACAGAAATCAATCCCAGTCATAAAGCCCGGTTGATCCACATGCTTAAACACGCTATTGGCAGCGGAAATGTAGTGCAAAATGGCTAATCGTGTACGCATCGACACCGGAACCCCAATCGCCATCGCGTGTGCGTAGATACGCTCCAAAAGGGGTTCAATCTTGGTGCGATGGGCTAACGAGCGTTCGGGACCAAAATAGTGGTACATGGCCTCCCAGGACACGGGCGGGAGCACTTCCTCTTCATCGATCATCCCTACCACACCCGAGGTCTGCTCGGGTAAGGTGACAATGCTCGCTCGATCGAGTAAGCGCGGGGACAAGTTTTCCGTCGTAAAGTCATTATTGATTGTCGCCACGAAGCGAAGCGTATCGGGGATGAAGTACTGTGCGTCTCCCCCGAGAGCAATATACGAGGAGGTGCCGGCACGCGAATCCGCGATACGCATAAAGTCTCCCCAGTAGTATTCCATCGGAGAGAGGTTCGCTTCATCGAGCAGAATCAAAAAGGGCACAGTGTTCACCCCCGCCCGTTTTTCGGCATCGAGTTGCGCAAAGGCCTCACGACGGCGCGGATCAATACTCTCAAAGCTGTGTGAGAGGGGGTTGTAGTAACCCACGAAGTCGCGTTTCGAGGTCCACCCCCGTTCGACCGACACGGGTAAGAAACGACTGGCTGCCCAAGGACTATTCCAAAGCGCTTGTGAGGCGTTGGGCAAACTGCACCCAAAATGATCTAGCCCCAATACGTGCCCCAAGATTTCACACAATGAGGTTTTCCCGACCCCCGGCGCTCCGGAGAAAATCGTCAAGAAACTTTGGGTTAAGAGAAGGAAGAAATTCAGAACCGTATTGTCATCATAGCCACGATAGCTTTGAACCTTCTCCACCAAATAGTCCGCTAACCGCTCCCCTTTATAGCCGAGCACGTGAGCGGATTTCACCGCTTGAGCGCGCTCATTACTACACTGATTGGCGAGCCCCGTCTCCCACGCGGACGCAGCCGAAATGAGTTTGGACGCAATGGCGCCATCAAAGGCATATTCCTGCGGATTTTGGAATGCATGCGCGAGGTGCGATTCGATACGTTCGACTTGTTGTGTGAGTTCCGTCTGTTTCGCCTGCAATCCCGTCACTTCGTTTTGGAGGCTCGTGCGCAGTTGGTGTAAATCCACGGTCGAATCCAAAAGCGCTAAGGATTCACGCAACGCTTCATTTTTCCCCATCAGCGCTTGGTTTTCGTTGAGCAGGTCTTGATTGGCCCGTTGAGCTTCTTCACGGATCGCATGCGAAGTTTGTGCCAGCGCTTTTTCCGTTTGCGCTTTTCGCGTTTCCAGTTCGCTAATCGCTTTTTGCATCGTCTCGAAACGCTCTTTGATCCCCTTATAGGTCAGGAGTTGTTCCATGGCTTCCGGGTTGCGCGTCAAGAGCGTCGCCACTTCTGGTAGATAGCGGTCTTTTCTGGACCAAATGAGCGAATAAATGAGCTCCATGGCGTTGCTGTAATCCGTCAGTCGGGCTTTATAGCGGTTCGCCCAGTGCATAACGCGATCACGGCGTTGCTCCCCAAAGCCCACCTCCCCACCGAGGATCGTGGCAATCTCGCGAAGATTCTCCGCCCGGCTTGACGAGCGATTCTGCTTCTCCGTGCGTTCCTTGTGAAAACGACGAATGAGCTCTTCTTCGGAGAGCGTATCAAAACGATAGTGAGGAGCCTTCGTAGCTAAAAAGAAATCGACGTCATGAAAGGTCGGCTGTGCCGTGTCGTTCCACGTCTGGAGGGTGCCACGAAAGACGCACGAGGGATCCGTATCTTTAAATCCCGACAGCACCCCGTCTTTCATCACTAAAGGCACATTGACATAACAGCGATTGAGTCCATCTTCGCGAAGCGGGAACGGCCCAAAGTAGCGATCGTTAACGCGCAAAAGTACCGGAAGCGAAGCCAAGGGGGAGCGTTCCTCCTGAAAAGCCTTAGGACGCCCTTCGAGCGGAGCAAAATCCACATAGACCGATTTCTTAAAATCCACCTCCGCTTCGAGCGGATAGACCACGGGGTAGCCCCCAACACTATCAAAGCTGTGCACGCGCCCTTCCGCTTTCAATTGCACAAAGTCAAGTTGATACACATAGTCTTTGCGTACTTCCCCCGCACCGTCTTGGTAGGGTTGCAAATCGTACGAACACCAATCGATCACCCAGAGTGACCCATTGGGAATTTGATTGGGACTGACCACTTTGAGATTGACCGCGCCAAAACTCGGAAAAAGCGCGACGAAATTCGCGGGCACAAATGTCGCTTTGGCGCGATCCCATTGGGCAACGCCGTAGCAATTCACAAAACTTCCGTAGCGCACGGCATAACCAAGCGTTCGTGTGAACCCCTCAGCAACAGGCGGCACCGTCGCAATCGGCGACGCGTCAAGGCATTGGGTGAGCGCTTCCCAATCGACGGTAGTGTTGCCTGAGGATTTCTTTTTACGCCCTGACTCGGTAGGTTTCGCCGTTATCCCAGGGACGTTTGTGAGGGTGTTCACGGTGCTTTGTAGCGTGTCGGGTTCGCCCACGGGGGCGGTCTCGGTCGGTTGGATAGGCTCGGGGACTGTCGGGGTGTCAACGGGATCCGCCACTGGAGCCTCGTTCATGGGCGGAGTATCCGATGGGGTTTGCCAGGCTTTAATCGCTTCGGCAACCAAGTTTTTTTTGGCTCCCTTTTGGGCCATCACCGACGGGGTATCGTGACTCGGACGGCTTGCCTCGGTGGCCGTTGAAGCGGACGGTGCTTCGGGCACAGCGTCAGTCGACTTGGATTCCGAGTCTTCGTTCGCAGGTTGCGAGAGTTGCAAAGCGCCACGCAAACTGGAGACCGGACTTTGGAGTCGATCGTAGTGCGTCTCGAGGTACTCGGCCGTACGTTCCAAGAGCTCATCCAAACTCGCCTCCATCACCAGCCCCTTGGGGGAGGTGCGCTTGACATAATTCAAGTACTTCGCCCACACCAGTCCAAACGATAGGACAGCGACGACTTGGGAAGACAGCCGGGCGCGATTCGCTAAGAAGGCCTTCAGAATCGCCTCTAACGCTTCATCCGTTACCGGGAGCGTTGGGATACTCACCGCTTTGAGCGCCTCTCCCGTCTCGGCCTCGGTATAAAACTGGGTAAAGAGCGCATCGAATATCGTGATCGCTTCAGGGGATGCACTCATGAGTCCCTGAAACAACTCACGCTGAAACTGGGGCTTTGCCCACACATGGGTTTTATCGAGTTGCCAGTCAAACAATAAGCCAAAAAACGATTCTTTTTCTTTCGCCTTTTTGATCGCTTTGGCTGCCAATCGGCGCATATCACTGGTAGTGCAAGTAATGACTCGTTTGAGTAGTTCGGCTTTGTTGGCTGGCATGGGTCACTCGGTAATGGAAATTGGGAAAGGTCTACTCATTATAGTGATTTTGACCCTTTGCCTAAAGGCATTTTTCACACACACGCCCCCTTAAACAGGTCTTCACTCACCTCAGCTTTCAGCACGGCAAAATTCCCCTAAAAGCGATGGTACCCGCCTATAATTTAATCTCGGTTTGGCGGTGCTCCTAAAGCCCCCCTAAAGACTCTTTTTGATTTCACACTACACAACCATGCCGGATCAATCCCCCCATCAACACGTTGCTCAAACGCTTCAACATCTCGACCGCAGCGATCACTCGCGTTGGAGTACCCGTGCTGGGGTCTATGCCAGTTGGAGTGCTCTGCTCTTAATGAGTGCATGCTTTTTGCTGGTGGCACTCTACATGATCGATGCTGACCGTAAGGCCGAAGCCGTGCGACTGCAACAGTCCACCGAGCGCTTGGTGCAGTCGATCGAAACACGACTTTTGAGTTCCATGGAACTTTTGCAGCGTACGAGTTTACGATTGATGCAAATCCCTGGCGTCGTCCAGCGACTGGCCAGTAGCGATATGGCCGCCTCCGGCTTTATGCAGGATCGCCGCGAAGTGATTGGACTGATCCTTGTTAACCGACAGTATCAAATTCTTAATGTGTGGTCCTCGGGCTCACACAATGACGATTTAGGGCAGGTAGGGAGCACAATCCCCTTGGGCGACGAACGGGCCAACATCGATTCCGTCTTTTTCCGTGACGCCCCGCTGGTCTCCAAACCCTATAGCCGTGAACATCATAAAGTCGTCTTTGTTGACATCATTGTGCCCACACCCGTACCCGGGCAGCTTTTGATTGCGAAACTCAATTTCAGTCGACTCCTCAACGATGAGTCGGAGTTTTTAGGACACAGTCGCTATAGCTTTACGCTTAGCCGTGACGGGAAACCACTGCTGGTGGAAGAAACCGATAAACAAGCCCAATCCACCGGTAGCACCCTTGCGGGGAACGTGAGCTACTTGGCTCAGCTCCCGATCTTCAATGACCCCACGCTTACGATCACCTCGGTGAGTTATGAACGCGAAATCTTTACCGTGAATAACCTTAAGCTCTGGATGATCATGGGGTTAGCGGGGTTGCTCGGGTTGGCCCTCACCTTGCTCGTACGCTACCAAAAGCTTCAGTACTCCGCCCACCAACGCCTCTCGGCTGAATACGCGCTACGTGTGGCCATGAGTGAATCCTCCGTGGCGGGGGTGCGCGTCTCCGACTTAAAAGGAACGATTTTGTACGTTAACGATACGTTCCAACGACTCACGGGTTTTGGTAACGCCGATTTGGTCGGAAAGAGTTTCCCTTACCCCTATTGGACCCACGATTTGACCGTGGATGCCAAAATCGCCATGACCAACCCTACGGATCGAAAAGCGCGTACGCGGGAGTTTTCCATCACGCGTAAAGACGGCAGCACCTTTGATGGGCAAATGAATATTTCGCCCTTATTAAATGAACGGGGTCAAGCCATTGGTTGGATTGGTGAACTCTACGATATCACCGAACAAAAACGCGCCCGTGAGCGCATGAAAGCCGCACACGAACGTTTTACCCGTGTGGTGCAGTCCATGAATTCCGCCATTTGTGTGCTCTCGACGGAAACGCCGGAGCCGCAACTGCTCTTTAGAAACACCCCCTATGAACAACTCTTAGGGCGTGGGGCCGCGGGCGGCACCCGCATGTGGGAACTCTTAAAAAATGTGCCCCCCTCGATTAGCCGTCAAGGGGTTTTCGATGAAGTCACGAACCGTTGGTTTGATGCCCGTATGCAACCCTTAACATGGACCAACGATATTCCTGCGATGATGATTATCGCCACCGATATTACGGCACAACGTGAGTTGGAATTAGCCCTCGAAGCTCAGTTACGCCAGGCCGAAGCCACCCAGCGTCTGGTCACGATGGGGGAAATGGCCAGTTCGCTCGCCCACGAATTGAACCAACCCCTGGCGGCCATTTCGAATTACGCCACCGGGGCCACCTACATGATTGGCGCAGGGAAATTGAGTCCCGACGATACCCTCGAAGCGTTAGGAAAAATCAATAAGCAAGCCCAACGTGCCGCCGCCATTATCAAGCGTATTCGTGGGTTTGCGAAAAAAACGGACCCCCAATTAAGTAGTGTGAAACCCGAGACCATTGTTTCGGAAACGATGGAATTGGCCTTGATTCAAGCCGCCAAACTGCGTTGTGAAATTCGCACCACCATCGCTCCTAATCTACCCTTCATGACGGGTGACTCGGTTATGCTGGAGCAGTTACTACTGAACTTACTCAAAAATGCCATGGAGGCCGTACAAGACTATCCCAACCATACGATTGACTTGGACGTGAGCCTGAGCGAAGACCAGCAGATGGTGCAATTTAAAGTGCTTGACCATGGACCGGGCATTACGGACGAAGACAAAGAGCAGCTCTTTAATGCGTTTTACTCTACCAAGGCCGAAGGGATGGGCATGGGGCTGAATATTTGCCGCTCGATTGTGGAAATTCACCACGGCCGCATTCTCATTACGGACACCCCCGGTGGGGGTGCCACCTTTACCTTTACGGTTCCCGTCGCTAAAGAAACCGACACCCTACTCTAGTCAATGCGTTTAAGCAGAAAAATTACGACCTCATTAAAAAACTATTGCTAAAATTGAAAGACGTACTTTCAATAGGAGAAAACTGAATGTACAGACAAGATCAATCCTCGGACTATCCGGAAACCCTAGGGACGGTATATGTCGTAGACGATGATGAAGCCGTTCGAGATTCACTAAAGTGGCTCCTTGAAGCGAACGACTATCGTGTGGAACTCTACGATAGCGGGGAGAGCTTCATTGCAAAGTACGATCCGAAAGCCATTGCGGTTCTGGTGCTCGATGTGCGCATGCCTGGCATGAGCGGTCTGGAAGTGCAAGAGCATCTGATTGCTCGCAATGCCGATTTACCGATTATCTTCATCACGGGCCACGGGGACGTGTCGATGGCCGTGAACGCGTTAAAGCGTGGGGCGGTTGACTTTATTGAGAAGCCCTTTGAACAGGCGGCACTCAAGCAGTTGGTTGAACGCATGCTCCAAGAAGCCCGTGAACGCCACATGCAAAACGAGCACCAGAGCTTAAATGAAGCGCTCCTCTCGAAACTCACTCCGCGTGAACAGCAAGTCTTAGAGCGCATCATTAACGGTCGACTCAATAAGCAAATTGCCGATGATTTAGGCATCTCCATTAAGACGGTTGAAGCCCATCGTGCATCCATTATGGATAAAACCAACTCCAGCACGGTCGCGGACTTAATGCGCGTCGTGATCGGAAGCAAGATGATGCAACAGGGCTAAGCCCACAAAATGCAACACTCACGCGTACGCTTTTGGTCACTTATCCATGCGCTTCGCGTTAAACTAGACGGTCTCAAGACAAGGCAAATGGCCTGATCGCTTTGAGGCCGTTTCTTTTTTTGTCCTTCCTTCTTTTGCAAACTTTAAAGGATTGTTCATGGCTTACATCATTGATGGTAAGGCACTTGCCACCCAACTCCAAGAAGAACTTCGCCAACGTGTGGCCACCTGTTCTCAACACGGACATCAACCGGGACTTGCGGTGATTTTGGTGGGCGACAATCCTGCGAGCCAAGTCTATGTGCGCAACAAGATTAAGGCGTGTGAAGCGGTAGGGATCCGCTCCATCGAGATTCGCTTACCCGCACAAACCTCCGAAGAGGAACTCCTTGCCCAAGTGCATGCCCTCAATGAGGATCCCTCGGTGGACGGGATTTTGGTGCAATTACCGCTCCCTGCGCACCTGTCCTCCGAACTCATTATTCAAAACATCTCGCCCGAAAAAGACGTCGACGGCTTTCATGTGGCGAGTGCGGGGGCGCTCTTAACGGGACGCCCGGGTTTTCGTGCCTGCACCCCTTATGGCGTGATGAAGTTGCTCGAAAGCGCCAACGTGGACTTAAATGGGAAACATGCGGTGGTCGTGGGTCGCTCCAATATCGTCGGGAAACCGCAAGCCCTGATGCTCTTGGAAAAAAATGCCACGGTCACGATTGCCCATAGCCGTACCCCGGATTTAGCTGCCGTTTTAAAAGGTGCCGACGTGGTCGTCGCAGCCGTGGGGCGTGCCAAATTGATTACGGGCGACATGCTCAAGCCCGGTGCCGTCGTCATTGACGTCGGTATGAACCGTGACGAAAACGGCAAACTCTGTGGGGACGTGGATTTTGAGAGCGCACAAGCGGTGGCGAGCGCCATTACCCCAGTACCCGGTGGGGTCGGTCCCATGACGATTGCCATGCTCATGACGAACACGGTCGAAGCGGTGGAACGTCGCTTAGGCCTGTAATCCCGTTTGCCTTCTTTTTTTGACGCTGCCGAGTGAGGTGTCTTGCTCGGCCTTTAACTGGTTGTGTGAAACGAATGACTGAAACGAATCCGCTTTTAACGATTACCGATTTAATTGACTATGCGGCCATTCGGCCTGAACATATTGCCCCGGCGCTGGAAACCTTGGGGGCTCGACTGGATGAGGTCCTCGCCCAGGTTACTGATAGCGCGACGCCTGCCACCTGGGAGGCGGTCGTGGTACCACTGGAACAAGCCCTCGAAGCCTATAGCCGCGCGTGGGGCGCGGTAGGTCACTTACAAAGTGTGGTCGATACGCCCGCTCTGCGTGATGCCTACAACGAACAGCTCCCCTTGGTGAGTGCTCGCTTTATTGCCCTCTCGCAAAACGAAGGGCTCTTTGAAAAATACAAAGCCATGGCCAAGTCGAGTGACTTTGCCACGCTCGATGCTGTGCGTCAGCGCTTAGTGAAACGTGAACTGCGTGACTTCCACCTCAGCGGGGCCGATTTACCAGAAAACGAACGCAACCGCGTGAAAGCGATTGGAGAAAAGCTCTCGCTGTTGTCGCAAAAATTTAGCGAAAACTTGCTCGATGCCACCAATGCCTGGGAATTGGTGTTACCCACCGATGAACGCCTCGCGGGGATCCCCGAGGACGCCAAAGCGCTTTTTGCCATGCAAGCGGAGGCGGCCGGAAAAACAGGCTATCGCCTCACGTTGCAGTTCCCGAGCTATTTACCCGTGATGCAATATGCCGATGACCGCGAATTGCGTGAAACGGTCTACAAAGCGTTTGCCACCCGTGCCTCCGAGTTTGACGGGGGTAAGTTTGATAACACGGCCACGATCAATGAGATCCTCGCGTTACGTGCCGAAGAAGCCCAGTTGCTTGGGTTTAAGAACTATGCCGAATCGTCGCTCGCCACTAAGATGGCCGAAAGTCCCATGGAAGTCGTGGACTTTTTGCGTCAACTCGCTCAGCGTGCCAAGCCCTATGCCCAAAAAGACATGGACGAACTCAAAGCGTTTGCTCGTGAGGAGTTGGGATTAGACGAATTAAAGCCCTGGGACCAAGCGTGGGCCTCGGAAAAACTTCGTCAAGCCCGCTACAGCTACTCGGATCAAACGGTCAAACAGTATTTCACCGAACCCACGGTCTTTCAGGGTCTCTTCCGACTCATCGAGACACTCTACTCCGTGAAATTTGAAGAAAAAAAGGTGAGTGTCTGGCATCCCGATGTGAAATTCTTTGAACTCACCCGCAATGGCGAAACCATCGCGAACCTCTACGTGGACCTTTATGCCCGTGAGGGCAAGCGCTCGGGCGCTTGGATGGATTCGGATCGCTCACGCGAATGGGTGAACGGAACATTGCAAACCCCGATTGCGTACTTGGTCTGCAACTTTGCCCCGGGCGTACAGGGCAAACCCTCGACCTTAACCCACGACGAAGTGACCACCCTCTTCCACGAAATGGGTCATGGGTTACACCATATGCTCACCCATCAAGTGGAGTCGGGTGTCTCTGGCATCAACGGCGTGGAATGGGATGCGGTCGAATTGCCAAGCCAATTCATGGAAAACTTTGCCTGGGAATGGGCAGTCGTTGAGGGGCTCACGAAGCACGTGGATACGGGCGAAACCTTACCGCGTTCGCTCTTTGACAAAATGCTCGCCGCCAAGAACTTCCAATCGGGCTTAATGTGCGTACGCCAAGTGGAATTTGCCCTCTTCGATATGCTGCTTCACAGCGAATTCCAAGCCGACAAAGAAACGTTTATGGACGTCTTAACCCGTGTTCGTAACGAAGTAGCCGTGGTCTTCCCGCCTGCCTACAACCGTTTCCCGCAAAGCTTCTCGCATATCTTTGCCGGGGGCTATGCGGCAGGTTACTACAGCTACAAGTGGGCGGAAGTCCTCTCGAGCGATGCGTTTTCTGCGTTTGAAGAAGAAGGCATCTTAAACCCCGAAACGGGTCGTCGCTTTGAAAATGAAATCTTGGGCCGCGGTTCGAGCCGTGACGCCATGGATAACTTCGTTGCCTTCCGTGGTCGTAAACCCACACTCGACGCACTCATGCGTCACAGTGGCATGGATAAGCCGCTCTAAGGGCACGCTCTGGGCACTGAGGAGTGCGTGGGCACTCCCTCAGTCCTTTTTATCCCATAACCCTAGGAGACAAGATAATGGCATTGCGCGTGGCGAGCTGGAATGTGAACTCTTTACGAGTACGACTGCCCCAAGTGTTGCGTTGGCTCGAAGCCACTCAAACGGATGCATTGGTACTACAGGAAACCAAACTCACGGATGACCAATTCCCGCAGGACGCTTTCCAAAGTGCAGGCTTTGAGGTGGCCTTTGTCGGGCAAAAAACCTACAACGGGGTAGCGCTCATCACCCGTCGCGACACCCTGACGGTGAGTGACGTGGTCTACAACGTTCCGGGTTTTCCCGACGAACAAAAGCGGTTAGTGAGCGCCACGCTCACCCCCAAAGCAACCCCCGATAAACCCTTTACGATGGTGGGGGGTTACATCCCCAATGGCAATGAGTTAGGGAGCTGGAAGTACCTCTATAAACTCGACTGGTTGGCAGCGCTCGAAGACTACTTACGCACGTGTCTGGCGCACAATCCTCGTCTCGTGATGGGGGGCGACTTTAATATCGCCCCAGAAGATCGTGACGTGTGGGATCCCGTCAGCTGGCACGAGAAAGTCCTCACGAGTAAAGCAGAACGCTATGCCCTGGACACGTTGCTAGCGCTGGGACTCGTGGACAGTTTCCGAGCGCTGGTAAGTGACAAAGACCGCTTCTCGTGGTGGGACTATCGTCAGGCAGCATTTGAACGTAACCACGGCCTACGTATTGACTTACTCTTAGTCTCGGAAGCCATGAAAGCCGACCTGGCTGAAGTCGGGATTGATACCGAGCCGCGTGGCTGGGATCAACCCTCTGACCACGCCCCCGTGTGGGTCAGCTTCAAAGGCTAACCCGCCGCCCTCCTAACGGAAGCGAGGTTCCCTTACCTCGCTTCACTGATTTCATGCCCAGCCTCGCGGTTGGGCGGTACTTTGGGCAGGGTCACGAGGAATCGGGTGGACTCGGCATCCGAGGCGACCGTCACCACGCCGTGATGTGCCTGCACGATGGACTTCACAATCGCTAGCCCAATCCCACTGCCTTCTCCCTGACGACGCCGCGAAGGATCGACTCGGTAAAACCGATCAAAGAGTTTCGGTAAATGTTCTGCCGGGATAGGTGTCCCGGGATTGGCTACCTCGAGTGAAACCGAGTCCGGATGCGCTTCGAGGCGCACCGTCACGGATTGCCCGGCCGGGGTGTAGCGCACGGCATTACTGAGTAAATTGCTGATCGCACGACGAATCATCAACGAGTCCCCGGTGACCTCAACCGAGTCCCCGATGAGCACCAATCCTACGGAGCGTTCATCAGCCCAGGCTTCAAAAAAGTCAAACACCTTCGTCACTTCGGTCTTTAGATCCAGCAACTGGGACGACACTGGCATATGGGCATTATCCGCCTGAGCCAAAAAGAGCATATCGCTGATCATGCGCGTCATGCGGTTGTACTCTTCCAAGTTCGAGTAGAGCACATCTTCCAACTCTTTTTTCGTTCGCGATTGACTCAAGGCAATTTCCGTTTGCGTCATCAAATTCGTTACGGGCGTACGGATTTCATGCGCGATGTCCACCGAAAAATTGGCCTGTCGTGTGAACACATCCTCTATTTTTTCAATCATCTGATTAAAGGAGCGTACCAGCTGCTCCAACTCGACCGGTACTTTCTGAGGGTCAAGTCGCATATCCAAATTTTTCGACGTGATGTTCTTAATCTCGTCACTCACATGGCGTAACGGTCGGTGCCCTTGGCGAATCACAAAACGCATCAAGAGGATCAACACGATGCTAATGCCCGCCGCAATCAGTAAGAGATTTTGGGTGAGCGTGCGAATGTAGTGCGTATGAAAGTCAATCGAGACCCCAACGAGCAAGGTATAGGGTTCGGGGTTTCCATTGAGACGATACGTTCCACGGGTCGCGATCACGCGATAGGCTCCCGAAGGGGATGCGGCAGGGTGCCCACCCGCGCCATGATGGTGCGCAGAGGACACGGTGTGTTCCCCCCGAAGGGACGCATCACGTGGACTCTCCCAGGTAAAAATCGGGGCGCTGGCGCTCGTGCTCGTGTCAATGGCTCGTGGCAAGGCCTCACGGAGCCATTCTCCGGTATCTGACACCGCTAACCGCTCCCCCTGAGCATCCACGGCCAACACCGAAGCATTCGGATGATTTTTAACGGCCGCTTCGAGTTGCTCCGTTTTGGTTTCACGACTCACCACTGGGATTTGGATTACTCGCGTGAGCCCCTCATTAATCTGAAGGAGCGCTTCTGCGTCCAACTCATAAAAATGCTCCTCAACGGAGTGAATCATCACCCAAGAAAAAACTAAGAAGGCAACCGTGGTACACAGACTCATGAAAAACGTGAGTCGAACGGCGAGCGAGAATGGACGGCGCCCCTTACTCATCACGTACCTCAAGCGTATAGCCCACACCACGAACCGTATGAATTAATTTGGGTTCATAGTCCGCGTCCATCTTCGCCCGTAACCGCTTGACGGCGACATCGATCACATTGGTATCGCTGTCAAAATTGATATCCCAGACTTGGGACGCAATGAGCGAGCGTGGGAGCACTTCCCCTTGATGGCGAAGGAAAAACTCCAACAAACTGAATTCTTTACTGGTGAGCTGAATACGGTTTCCGGCACGCGTCACTTTACGGCTCACCACATCGAGGGTGAGATCGGCCACCATGAATTCGCTTTCGTTGATCACGGTATGCCCACGACGTAAAAGGGTGCGCACCCGCGCCAAGAGTTCCGCAAAGGCAAAGGGTTTGACCAAATAATCATCTGCGCCCAACTCCAACCCTTTCACGCGATGCTCAATACTGCCGAGCGCAGTGAGCAGTAAAACAGGCACGCCTTTTTTGGCGCTTCGCAACATCCGTACAATGTCCCAACCGCTGATGCCGGGCAACATCACATCCAGGATGACCAAATCGTACTCCCCCGTGACGGCCAAGTGATACCCCTCGAGCCCGTTATCGGTATGGTCCACGACAAAGCCCGCCTCGGAAAGACCTTTACTGAGATATTCGGCCGTTTTACCTTCGTCTTCAACAATCAAGAGTTTCATAGGGAGTCCTTGTTGGCTCGGTTGCCTGAGTTAACGCTATCAGGATAGCGACTCTCGGGGCAATGCGCTCACGAGAATCGGGAAAATGACAATTTTGTCATCTTTGTGTCAGAGGACTAACAGAGTTCACTACGTAATATACGCTCACGACTTGTCTCTATTTTCCGAGGATCCGTAGCACCATGCGTCAGCTAACCATTGCGAGTGTATGCTCACTGTTGTTTCTCTCTGGGTGTGTCTCGTTAGCCCCCGAGTACCAGCGGCCTCCTATGCCGGTACCCCAACAGTTTTCGCTCAGTCAGCAAGCCTTAACGCCGGTGCTCGATACCTATCAGGATACCGGTTGGCGTACCTTTTTCCCCGACGCTACCCTGCAAGGGCTCATTCGCGAAGCGCTAGAAAACAATCGCGACTTGCGCATGGCTGTGCTCAAAGCCGAGGAAACGCTCGCGAGCCTCTCGGCCACCGATGCAGCCCGCTACCCGCAACTCAACCTTACGGGTACTTCCACCTACCAAGGCGGGATCGACTCCGAGATGGGGACGACACAAAACTTCAAAGTGGGGCTCGGGATAAGCTACCCCTTGGATTTCTTCGGTCGACTCAAAAATATGACGGAAAGTGCTCGTGAGAACTACCTCGCTAGTGAGGCTTCTCGCCGTGCCGTCCATATTTTGTTGGTCTCCCAAGTGGCTCAAGCCTACTTTAACCAACAAAGAAGTTACCGAAAACTTCAACTCGCCCAAGACACGCTCAAAAACTTGGAGCAGTCCTATCGCTTTGTCGAACAACAGCTCGCTACGGGGCGCGCCACGGTGTTAGCCATTGAGCAAGCCAAAGGCCAAATCGACGCGACACGTGCCGACCTGGCGGCAGCCTCGGGGGCGCTAGCGCAGGCCAATAATGCCCTGGCGATCCTTTTAGGGACCTATCGTACCCTACCGCCCCCCAATGCGGACGTGAAAAACGCGATTCGCCCAGTCACCTTGCCCGCGAACCTCCCTTCAAGCATTCTTTTGCAACGTCCGGACATTGAACAAGCGGAACACGCCTTACGAGCGGCCAATGCCAATATTGGGGTGGCTCGTGCGGCCTTTTTCCCGAACATTACGCTCACGAGCGCACTCTCCACGGGGAGTAATGCACTCTCTGGGCTTTTTGGGGCCGGTACGGGCATGTGGAGTTTTATCCCTCAACTCACGCAACCGCTCTTTAACGCGGGCCTTAATGAAGCCAATCTTCAGGTGGCCAAATTAAAGCAACAAGAAGCGGTCGTGACCTACGAACAAAAAATTCAAGCCGCCTTTAAATCGGTCGCCGATGCACTCGCCCTGCGCACCAGCTTGGCCGATCAGATCAGTGCCAAAGAACGGTATTTGGAAACGTTAGAGCGCACGCTCGATCGAGCCCGCACCCTCTTTGCGCATGGGGCGGTGAGTTACATCGAAGTGCTCAACGCAGAGCGCACGCGCTTTGCCACTCAACAATCCCTTGTGGACCTTTATTACAACCAACAAGTCAATGAAATTAATCTTTTCACCGCCTTGGGTGGTGGCTGGATTGAATAGCGCTTTCTCTTTTTACTTATGGAGTACACCATGAATACCTTTACCAAATCTGCTCTCTTTGCTGCTGCCTCCTTACTCTTAGCCGGTGGCGCTGTGGCGGCCGATGAACATCACCATCACATGGGGATGGATCACTCCGCCATGACGCAGCAAACCGAAAAAGTCGTTGTGGCTCAAGGCGTTGTGGAAAACGTTAAGGCGGATCAGAAAGCCGTGACGATCACCCACGAGCCCATCGCTGCCTTACAGTGGCCGGGCATGACAATGGACTTTCAGTACGCCGACGACAATGCTGCCGTCAAGTCCTTGAAAAAAGGCGACAAAGTACGTTTTTCGTTCGTACAGCGTGGTGATGCGTACGTGATCAAGCAGATCAAAGCCGCCAAATAAGGCTTCGCTCTGAACGCTAGGCTTGGGCCCGTGGCCCAAGCCACCCCACCCTTTTGTCGACCAGACTCCCTACCGAGCGTTTTGCACCGAGCCTCTGGCGACACGCTTTCCTTTCAAGACCTTTTTTGTGGAAACTTCCCCCATGGCCAGTTCTACCGTGAAATACGCCACCACCATTATTGCCAGCTTGATTGCGGGTGCGCTCATTGGTGCAAGTGCTTGGCAACCCCTTCAATCCGTCCTCCCTGGGCTACTCGGTAAATCCACCACTCCCGACGCCGGCACTTCGTCCGAGCGTAAGGTGCTCTATTGGTATGACCCGATGAAACCGGATGTGAAATTCGATAAACCCGGCAAATCCCCTTTTATGGACATGGACCTGGTACCCAAATTCGCGGATGAAACGGGAAGTAATGCCAACGAAGAGGGGGTACGTATTAATCCGACCATCGTGCAAAACTTAGGATTAAAAACAGAACTGGTGACCACGGCGCCCCTGCACTACCAGCAGTCCATTCCTGCCAACGTGAATTACAACGAATACCAATATTCGGTCGTACAAGCACGCTCCAGTGGGTTTGTGGAAAAGGTCTATCCGCATACCGTCGGGGATCAGGTCAAAAAGGGGGAACCCCTGATCGATATTACGATTCCGCAATGGGTGGAAACGCAGAGTGAATACCTCATTTTGCTCAACACGGGCGGTAGCGCTACCCAGATCAAGGGGATTCTGGAACGACTCCGTTTAGCGGGGATGCCGGACGCGGATATTGAACGCCTCAAGCGCACCCAAACCATTCAAACACGCTTCACCATTCGTGCTCCCATTGAAGGCGTGATCACTGGGTTCGATTTACGTCAAGGGATGAACATTACTCCCACGAACGTCATTGCCAAAATTCAAGGGATTGATCCGGTGTGGGTCAGTGCCGCCGTGCCCGAATCCATTGCCTATCTCTTAAAGGGAAAAACCGAACTCTCCCTCTCGGTATCTGCCTATCCGCAAGAGCAGTTCCCGGTGACGGACTGGCAGCTATTACCGTCGCTTGACGCAGGGACGCGTACGCTTCAAATTCGTATGCACGTCAATAACCCCGACGATCGTCTCAAGCCGGGGATGACGGCCTATCTCAACATTGATGCACAAAGCGAACCGATGTTGCAAATCCCCTCGCAAGCCATTATTGATTCGGGCAAAGAGCAGCGCGTGATCGTGATGGATGCTCCTGGGCACTTTGTACCGAAACCCGTCAAAGTCCTCCATGAAGTGGGAGGCCGTGCCGCGATTAGCGACGATGATCTCTTTGAAGGCGAAGAAGTCGTCGTAAGCGGACTCTTCTTAATTGATTCCGAAGCCAACATTGCCGGCGCGCTCGAACGCATGCGCCAAAGCACCACGGCGGTGCCCTCGGCGAGTACACCCGAAGGCGCCTCGGGGCAGTCATCAACGGCCCCTAGCTCGGATGATCACGCGGCACACGCCCATCACTAAGCGCGAGGGAGTAAGAACTTATGATCGAATGGATTATTCGTAAGAGTGTCGCCAATCGCTTCCTCGTCATGATGGGGGCGCTCTTTTTGAGCGTCTGGGGGATTTGGACGATTGTGCACACGCCGGTCGATGCCCTACCGGACTTGTCCGATGTACAGGTGATTGTCAAAACCCGCTATCCAGGACAAGCGCCTCAGATTGTGGAAAATCAGGTGACCTACCCGCTCACCACGACCATGCTCTCCGTGCCAGGGGCCAAAACCGTTCGTGGGTTTTCGGGCTTTGGTGACTCGTATGTGTATGTGATTTTCGAAGACGGCACCGATCTTTATTGGGCGCGTTCGCGCGTCTTGGAATACCTCAACCAAGTCCAAGGGAAGTTACCCGATGGGGTGAGTTCTGAGATTGGTCCGGATGCTACCGGGGTGGGTTGGATTTTTGAATATGCACTCGTGGACAAGTCGGGGCACCATGACTTGGCCGAACTGCGCTCCTTACAAGATTGGTTCTTGAAGTACGAACTCAAAACGATTCCTAACGTGGCCGAAGTAGCCTCCGTGGGGGGCGTCGTCAAGGAATACCAAATTGTGGTCGACCCCGTGAAACTCGCCCAGTATGGCATTACGTTGAGTACGCTCAAGTCGGCCTTAGCGAAGTCCAATCAAGAAGCGGGGGGCGCCTCCGTGGAACTCGCTGAAGCGGAGTATATGGTGCGCGCGACGGGCTACTTGCAGTCGCTCGAAGACTTTAACCAGATCGTACTCAAAACGAGTGATACGGGTGTACCGGTCTACTTACGCGACGTCGCCCGTGTGCAAGTGGGCCCCGAAATGCGTCGTGGTATTGCCGAACTCGATGGGCAAGGGGAAGTCGCGGGCGGTGTGGTCATTGTCCGCTCGGGTAAGAATGCTCGCGAGGTCATCGCCGCCGTGAAGGAAAAACTCGAGAGCTTAAAGCCGAGTCTTCCCGAAGGGGTCGAAATCGTCACTACCTACGACCGTAGCCAATTGATTGACCGCTCGATCGATAACCTCACCCATAAACTCATCGAAGAGTTTCTTGTGGTAGCGCTCGTCTGTGCCCTCTTTCTCTGGCACGTACGCTCGGCGTTGGTCGCGATTATTTCACTGCCGTTGGGGCTCTGCATTGCCTTTATCATCATGCGCTTTCAGGGGCTTAACGCCAACATCATGAGTTTGGGGGGGATTGCCATTGCTGTGGGGGCCATGGTCGACGCTGCCATCGTGATGATTGAAAATGCCCACAAACGACTCGAAGAATGGAATCACCAGCACCCTGGCGAAACGATGGACCTCGCCACCCGTTGGACGGTGATCACCAACGCCTCCGTCGAAGTGGGGCCAGCCCTCTTTATCAGCCTCTTAATCATTACGCTCTCGTTTATTCCGATCTTTACCCTCGAAGGACAAGAAGGACGACTCTTTGGGCCGTTAGCGTTTACCAAAACCTATTCTATGGCTGGGGCTGCCGGGCTTGCAGTCGTGGTGATTCCGATTTTGATGGGTTATTGGATTCGCGGGAAAATTCCCGAAGAAACGAAAAATCCGCTCAATCGCCTCTTGATTGCCCTCTATCACCCCTTACTTTTGAAGGTACTTAAGTGGCCAAAAACCACGCTCTTTGTGGCTGTGCTCACGATCTTTACCGTGACCTACCCCTTGGAGCGCGTTGGGGGCGAATTCTTGCCGCAAATTAACGAAGGCGACCTGCTGTATATGCCGTCGACCTTGCCGGGGGTTTCCCCTGCCGAAGCCGGGCATCTCTTACAGATCACGGATAAATTGATCAAAACGGTCCCTGAAGTCGACAAAGTCTTTGGTAAAACCGGTAAAGCCGATACCGCGACGGACTCGGCACCGCTGGAAATGGTGGAAACCACCATTCAATTAAAGCCACAAAGCGAGTGGCGTCCTGGGATGACCGTGGAAAAAATTATCGAAGAGCTCGATAAAACCGTGCGTCTTCCTGGGCTCGCCAACCTCTGGGTGCAGCCGATTCGTAACCGTATCGACATGCTCTCTACCGGGGTGAAAAGTCCCATAGGGATTAAAGTCTCGGGGAGCCGCTTGTCGGATATCGATGAGGCCGCCAAGCAGATCGAAGTCGTGGCACGCACGGTCCCTGGTGTGGTCTCCGCCTTTGCTGAACGTTTGGAAGACGGACGCTATATCACGATTGATATCAACCGTGAGCGTGCCGCTCGCTATGGGATGACTGTCGGTGACGTACAAGCGTTTGTCTCCTCCGCCATTGGGGGCATGATGGTGGGTGACACCGTCGAAGGGGTGGCTCGCTATCCGATCACGGTGCGTTACCCGCAGGACTACCGTAATAGTCCCACGGCGTTGCGTGAACTACCGATTCTCACTCCCATGAAACAACAGATTACGCTCGGCGATGTGGCCG
The DNA here is from genome assembly GCA_905192805.1 of uncultured Sutterella sp. GTDB lineage: Bacteria > Pseudomonadota > Gammaproteobacteria > Burkholderiales > Burkholderiaceae_F > Sutterella. The sequence goes on from CAJJMF010000003.1 coordinate 35,135, forward strand.
ACGTGAAGGTGATGATGGGGCCGAGCATGCTCAAAACCGAAAATGCCCGACCCGCGAGCTGGATTTTTATTGACGCCCGCGATCGCGACATGGTGTCGGTGGTGCATGACTTAAAGAACGTCATTAACGAGCAGGTGAAATTAAAACCGGGCACGAGCGTCTCCTTCTCAGGGCAGTTTGAGCTCCTTGAACACGCCAATAAGAAGTTGCAACTCATGGTACCCATGACCCTCATGATTATCTTTGTGTTGCTTTACTTGGCGTTCCGACGCATCGACGAAGCACTCCTCATTCTCTTTAGTTTGCCCTTTGCCCTCGTGGGGGGGATCTGGTTCTTGTACTGGCAGGGATTTCATATGTCGGTGGCAACCGGTACAGGCTTTATCGCTCTGGCTGGGGTGGCGGCCGAGTTTGGGGTCGTGATGCTGATGTACTTACGTCATGCCGTGGAAGCGCGACCCTCACTCGCGAAGCGTGAAACGTTTAGCGTAGAAGAGTTTGATGATGCGCTTTATCATGGTGCCGTTTTACGTGTGCGCCCGAAAGCGATGACGGTGGCGGTGATTATTGCCGGTTTGTTACCGATTCTCTGGGGCACGGGCGCTGGATCGGAAGTGATGAGTCGCATTGCCGCCCCGATGGTAGGCGGGATGATTACCGCGCCACTTCTCTCGCTCTTCATTATTCCCGCAGCCTATAAACTCATTTGGTTGCAGCGTCATCGCTTCTCGGCGAAACGCAAATCATAAAAGGACTACCGAGGAAACCGTAACGGTTTTCTCATGGAACACATAAGGGCGAGTCTTGGTCACAAGGCTCGCCCTTTCTTAATCGAGAGTTATCAATTAAGACCTGTAGTTACCTACCATTCCAGGGTTATGGATACTTCGGCTCACAAAACATCATTGTTGTGAGCAAGGTCTCAACTGCACACTCTGCATAAAACTGAGTCGCTTAAAGGCTCCATACCGTTCGTCATAGCTTTTGATGAATGTTGTGAAGTAGTTTTGATCAGGCAAACGCCATACATAATGACCTTCAACAGAGCAACCAACGGGATCTGCCTCGTCATAGACAATATCGAAAAATTCCGCCATTTCCAGGCTCATGT
>CAJJMF010000004.1 GCA_905192805.1 uncultured Sutterella sp.
AAATCCATCTTACGTATTCTGAACAAAGGGGAGCCTGATTGGCTCCCCTTTTTAGTGGGTACTGACGCGTTAATTTACGCATCCGTCGCCGAACGTTCTGCCTCAGAGGGCGATGCCACTCCCGTCGTCTCGGTGAGCGCATCCGCTTCGTTTGGCATCGGATCCGCGGTCTCAGTCTCGCTCTCCGAGACAGTCACCGGGTCGTCCTCCTCGTCCACCGCTTCGACTTCATCGAGTACCTTCAGTAAGCTCGCATCCATCACGAGTTGCACTAAATCGCAATGATGAATTTTCAGCAATACCTTGCGCCCTTTGGGCAGATCCTCTGGTAACCCCGGCAAACGTTGCATAAAGGGCAGGCCATCGATACGCAACAAATCCCCCTTCACGACAATGGCTTCGATTTCACTCAACCCTTCCTGAAGGATCCAGCGCAAGGACCAGTACCGTTCCATGCGAGTCTGGAAGTCATTGTAGATCGCATACTGATTGTCAAACTGGGTCACGATCCCATACAGATCGGTGTAATTATTCTCTGCGTAAGGGGACTCTACCCCTTGGATACTCGCCAAAATCTGTCGCTGATTCACCATATCGACATAGCGGCGCAAGGGCGACGTGCTCCACGCATAGCGCTCCACCCCCAGCCCATCGTGAGGCCCAGGGGTTGTCGACATCCGCACGCGTCCCATCCGCTGCGAACGATAGATCCCTTTCATGTGGTGCTCTTCGAGCCAAGCTCCCCAGGTGCTGTTCGCTAAAATCATCAATTCCGCCACAATTAAGTCCAAGGGTTCGCCACGACGGCGCCCACGCACATGGATGGTCGCCTCTTCCCCTTCGCCTTCCAGGGCAAAGAACCAATCCACGCGTCCTACGGCCTCTGGGCGACCACGAACCTCTTCGCGATGCGCTTGTAGACGCTTAGCAAAGTGCCACAACCACGAGAGCTCTTCGGCAAACTCCACATCGAGCGTTTTCTCTCGAATGGCTTCCTCACTCACTAAGTGATCCAATTTGTCGTAGCGTAAGTTGCGTGCCACACAAATACGTTCTAAACGCGTTTCACTCTTTTCAATGGAGAGCGTTGCATCGTCGACCGTGACATAGAGCGACACACAGGGGACCGACTTTCCCTCGTCTAAGGAGTAGGCCGAAATCCAATTCTCAGGAAGCATGGTCGTTTTGAGTCCAGGAGCATATACCGTACTCATACGCGATTGAGCCACCCGGTCCAAGGGATCCTGGTAATGAATCCCATAGGCGGGAGCCGCAATATGCACCCCGACGATGGTTTTTCCATTGCCGAGATGTTGTACGCTCGTGGCATCGTCGATTTCGGTCGTATCCGAATCGTCAATCGAAAACGCCCGAACCTTCGCCTCCGGAATGTCGTCCCACGCCGGATTGGGGGCGGGCAAATCACTACTAAAGCCACGTCCCTTGGGGAAGTTCGTTAAATAGAAACTTTCCACATGCCAACGCCAAGGGCTTTCGATCGCTCCCAGATCCAGCAAGAGACCCAGCATACTCTTACGGGTTTCGCTCGCCGCATCCGAGACGGCTTTCCACTCAATGGAGTTTTTATCGGGGTTGAGCATGATCGACATGGCCTGTGACTGAATCGCCTCAGGTAAGACCCCCTCCACCATCTGGGCCACCCAACTCTTACGCTGTTCTTCTTGACGACGTTTTCGTTCAATGGCCTCTAAGGCTTTGCTTAAGATCTCGGCAGGCGCCCGCTTATAACTCCCACGAACCTTGCGATAAAAGTACACCGGGTTCCCATGTAAGGCAAACAGCATGGCCGCCTTTTCCACGGGACCGGCTTCGCCACCCCAGTATTCTTGAGCAATGTCGTTATAGGAGAATTCCTCTTCGGGCGCGACCTCCCACAAAAAATTGGGATCGAGTTCGGCTACCAATGCTTCCACACGGGTCAGCAATTCGGTCGCACTCGGGTTTTCAAAGGTGAAAAAACTATGGGAGACTTTAATTTTGGTTCGTCTCCCCGTCGGGAGTTCGACCTGATAAGCGTTCCCTGCTTGGGAGAGCACGGTCCCGGCCTTAAAAGAACCATCCTCTTCAAAAAATAAGTACATGCGTAACCTTTATGCCCACCTGTCGGGCGCGTCAACGTGCTGTTTTTTGTCAGAGGCGCATCCAGACGTTTTCCCCTCGACAAATCAGTCTAAAAAGCATAACACACTCACCACAACAACTCGCTGTCTCAGCATTAGCGAGTTGGCGAAAAGCGTCCGGTAATCCCCGATAAATCAGCCACAGGAAGCGTGCGTTCGTGGATAAAATCTACGACCATCGACACCACCCGAGCAAAGTCCGAAATTTGATGATCGGACTCGGGCAACATCACCCGGACACTGCCTTCGGAATGCTTGAAGGTCATCTCCCAGGGGAGTACCTCGTCGCGCATCGAGATGAGCGTCAACGTGCGACCGGGTTGTGGGACACGCGCTGGCACCTCGGCGTTCAGGGCCACAAAGTCGGCTTCGTATTCGAGTTTGACGTCGAAATACTCCTCACGTCCATACACTTTTTGTCGACCCACATACAGACTAATAAAGTCCCATGGCACCAAACACGGATTCAATAACACCCCAGGCGTGTGGTAGCGTTGCATAAAGCGGGTTGCCCAGAATCCCCCTAAACTCGACCCAATCACAACGGTCTCGCTCAAATTGAGCGTCTGGGCGTACTCCGTGAGCATTGCCTCGACATCGCGCGGTGCTTGATTCATATTGGGCGCAATGAGTGTAAACGGATAGGTATGCTCACAGCTCTGAAGCGCCTCACGCAAAATCTGTACTTTTTGCGAAGCTGGGCTCGAGAGAAAACCATGAAAATAAAGAACCGTTTTCACGCTAGTCGCTCCTAGGAACCGGTGCTCACTTGAGCGAGGCGTGTGAGCAACTTTTCATGAATCCCCTCAAAGGCCCCATTACTCATGCACAACACCACATCCCCGGGGCGTACTTCCTTCACAATCGCGTCCAACAGTTCCGCAAAGACATGTTTCGTCGTGGCTTTCGTACCTAACGACGCTAAGGCGCTCTCGGGCGACCAATGCACTTGTGCCGGGGCATAACAAAAGACCCGATCGGCATGCGCCAAACTGGTTGCGAGGCGATCCTTCATTGTCCCCAACTTCATCGTATTACTGCGGGGTTCCAACACGGCCACAATGCGTCGAGGGGCGTATTGGGTTTTCACCGCTTCCAGGGTTTCGAAAATGGCGGTCGGATGATGCGCAAAGTCATCGATCACCGTAATCCCGTTCACTTCTCCCTTCACTTCCTGACGGCGTTTCACGCCCGCAAAACGTGACAAAGCATCGATCCCAGCCTCAATGCTGACGCCCACATCGCGGGCAGCGAGCAGAGCGGCAAGGGCATTACAGCGGTTGTAGTGTCCTGGCATACCCAGTGTGAGGTGGCCGTGCGACGTGGTGCCCTCAAACACCTCGCCGGATTCGGTCACATGCCAGCCACAAGGCGCATTAAACGCACTCAAACGCGACCAACACCCCCGCTCCAACACGCGGGTGAGCGCATCCGATTGCGCATTGGCAATCACAAGCCCCTCGCTCGGCATGGTACGAACCATGTGGTGGAACTGGGTTTCAATCGCTTCGAGATTCGGGAAAATATCCGCATGATCGTATTCGAGATTATTGAGAATCGCGACCCATGGGCCGTAGTGCACAAACTTACTGCGCTTATCGAAAAAGGCCGTGTCGTATTCATCGGCTTCGATCACGAACGGGGCACTCGGATGGCCCAAGCGCGCCGAGCGTTCACTCCACTGCGTCACCCCACCGATCAAAAAACCCGGCTCCATCCCTTGATCCTCTAAAATCCACGCGAGCATTGAGGTGGTGGTGGTCTTGCCGTGGGTTCCAGCGACGGCTAACACGCGGCGATGGACCAATATTTCTTCGGCCAGCCATTGGGGACCCGACGTATACGGACACCCTGCATTTAAAATCGCTTCCAATAAGGGATTTCCACGGCTAATCGCATTGCCAATGACAAAAAGGTCAGGGTGAAACGTCGTAATTTGTGACGGGTCCCAGCCCTCGACCACGTCAATCCCCGCTTGAGCCAAGGCGGTACTCATAGGCGGATAGACGTGCGCATCGCACCCGGTGACATGATGTCCCGCTTCTTTCGCAATTTGAGCGATACCGCCCATAAACGTGCCACAAATCCCCACAATATGAATATGCATGACGCTTTGATCCTCACGGTAATGTTGTCTGCGTTGCGCCTCCTGTGCGCTCCGTCTGGAGCCACATCTCGCTCTCTCAAAGGAGTCCTCTCAACGCTTCAGTTCAGTCGATAGCATTCTACGCTGTCAGGCTCCTTAGTGGCGAGGCACTAGGCGCTTTGGACTCGTCTGTGAGCGGTTTGCAACATATCGACACAAGAACCTCATCCCCTAATCCCATAAATAGGCATAGACGGTTGATATGCCCTTAACAGGGCTCAATCCGTAGGGATTTCGCGCTATGATTGCACCCTAAAACCTGAAACTTTGTCGGGTTTGGCGGTTTCACTCGGTGGTGTTGGGCACTCACTTACGCCCAATGACCTAGGCTTACGCTTTACTTTTGATGGAAATTTAGCGAAAATTGCGTAAAGTTAAATGCAAATAAGCTAACGTTTCCTTAAAACCCTCGTTTTCGCCCTAGCGAGCGCAGTGAGGGAACTACCTCCCTTGGGAGTAATCCTTGGGGACGTGAGCCACGAGGGAATCCTTTTTCACGATATCTGTGCATTTAACTCCGTTTAAAGGGACGACTCACCACGGTGAGACCCCCTTTCTCACTCAAACAAAGTTTGCGAAATAAAGGCATTAACATGGACCTCAGAAAACTAAAAACCCTGATTGATCTCGTCAGTGAAAGCGGCGTCGCCGAACTCGAGATTACCGAAGGTGAAGATCGCGTCCGCATTGTTAATCATGTTCAAGGGGCGATGCCCATGGTGCCGGTTCAGTCTCCTCAGCATGTCACGGTAGCGGCCATGCCTTTGGACGATGCCGCGGCGGGAGACGAACCCGCTGAAGCCACCCCCAGCAAACCCGCAGGGAAGCCCTTAAATAGTCCCATGGTCGGCACGTTCTATCGTGCGCCTTCGCCAGGTGCTAAGCCGTTTGTGGAAGTCGGTGACACCGTTAAGAAGGGTCAAGTGGTTTGTATCATTGAAGCCATGAAGTTGCTCAACGAAGTGGAAGCCGAAGAAGATGGCGTCGTGCGTGAAATTCTCGCCGACAATGGTCAACCCGTGGAATTCGGTCAGCCCCTCTTCTTACTGGACTAACTCATTTAAAGTTGTATGTTTGGAAAAATTCTGATTGCCAACCGTGGCGAAATCGCGCTGCGTATTCAGCGTGCCTGTCGTGAAATGGGCATTAAGACAGTCGCTATTCATTCCACCGCTGATGCGGAAGCGAAATACGTCCGCTTAGCCGATGAAAGCGTCTGTATTGGCCCCGCGAGCTCCGCGCAGTCCTACCTCAATATTCCTGCCATTATTTCGGCAGCCGAAGTCACGGACGCGGAAGCCATCCACCCTGGATACGGTTTTCTTTCGGAAAACGCCGACTTCGCCGAACGCGTCGAACGCTCGGGCTTTACCTTTATTGGCCCTCGTGCCGAAACCATCCGTTTGATGGGTGACAAGGTCAGTGCGAAGCGTGCCATGCGTGAAGCGGGCGTGCCCTGCGTTCCGGGCTCGGACGGAGCCCTGCCCGACGATCCTCAGGAAATTTTCCGTATTGCTCGTCAAATCGGTTACCCCGTCATCATCAAAGCCTCGGGGGGCGGTGGTGGACGCGGGATGCGTGTGGTGCGTACCGAAGCCGCCCTACTTACCTCGGTGAACATGACGCGTGAAGAAGCGCGTGTGGCTTTCGGTAACCCGACGGTTTACATGGAAAAATTCCTCGAAAACCCGCGCCATATCGAAATTCAGGTTCTTTCCGACAACTTCCAGAATGCCATCTTCTTAGGGGAGCGCGACTGCTCCATGCAGCGTCGTAACCAAAAGGTGATGGAAGAAGCGCCCGCCTTTGGTATTTCGCCTCGCCTCATTGCCAAACTGGGTAAGAGTTGTGTCGAAGCGTGCCGTCGTATTGGCTATCGGGGTGCGGGTACGTTTGAATTCCTCTACGAAAATGGCGAATTCTACTTTATCGAAATGAATACCCGCGTGCAGGTGGAACACCCAGTCACGGAAATGGTCACTGGGGTGGATATCGTGCGCGAACAAATTCGTATCGCCGCGGGTGAACGTTTACTGATCCGCCAAAAAGACATCCAGATGCGTGGTCATGCGATCGAATGTCGTATTAACGCCGAAGATCCCTTTACGTTCTTACCCTCGCCTGGTCGCATCACAGAGTGGCACGTCCCAGGGGGTCCAGGGATTCGCGTTGACTCGCATGTGTTCTCGGGCTACACCGTTCCTCCTTATTACGACAGTATGATCGGCAAGATCATTGCCCACGGGGATACGCGTGAACAAGCCATTGCCCGCATGCGCATTGCGCTCTCCGAATTGGCGGTGGAAGGGATTAAAACCAATGCCGCCTTACATCGCGAGCTACTGCTCGATGAGCGGGTCTGTCAAGGGGGTACCAGTATTCATTACCTAGAAGAAAAACTCCACAACAAGGTATAGTCACCGACACGTCGTATAATCACGTACCATATAGAAGCCAGAGCTCGCTCGAGTTCTGGCTTCTGCTCCTTTTACTTTAGACGTTTTCTTTTTCCCTATGCGACAAATCAAACTGCTTGCCGATGAGCGTAACGCTGAAGCCCTTTCCGACTTACTGATGGATGCGGGCGCCCTGTGCGCCGTCATCGAAGACGCGGATGCGGAGTCCACCGACGAAAAACCCCTCTATGGTGAACCGGGTCTGGAACCCGAAAACTGTGCCTGGCCACGCTCGATTCTCTCGGTTTTAACCGAAGACGATTTCGATATGGCGGTCAATCTGCGCATTGCCACCACGTCGCTCGGCATGCAGCCCGTTGATATTCTTTCCGATGAAACGGTGGAGGATGCCGACTGGGTACGTATCACCCAAGCCCAATTCCAGCCCACCCAAGTCTCGGAGCGTCTGTGGATTGTGCCAACTTGGCATGACGTTCCTAACGAAAAGGCCATCAACTTACGCTTGGATCCGGGGGTTGCCTTTGGGACGGGATCCCATCCCACCACACATTTGTGCTTACAGTGGCTCGATGCTCACGTTCGCTCGAACGACACCCTGCTTGACTACGGTTGTGGTACGGGGATTCTTGCGATTGCTGCCAAACTCGTGGGCGCCCAATCGGTGTTAGGCACCGACATTGACCCCCTCGCGGTAGAAGCCAGTGTAGAGAACGCCAAAATGAACCATGTCGAGGCGACCTTTGTGTTGCCGGATGCGATGCCTGAAGGCCAATTTGACATTGTGGTCGCGAATATTCTCTGTGGTCCGTTAATCCAATTGGCTCCCGTCCTTTTAGGACGATTAAAACCCCACGGACGTTTAGTGCTCTCGGGTATTCTCGCCAAACAAGTTGATGATATTATTGCCGCCTACCGTGCGGTGGATCCCTCGGTGAAACTCGCCCTCTGGAAACAAGAAGAAGACTGGGTGTGTATCGCTGGGGAGCGCTCCTAACCGTTAGCGCAGTGACTGGGCTGATCGCTCGTAGCGCGCTCGGCCCCACACGTCTCGTTTTTCTCTATCCGACTGAGGAATGCCAAGCATGGCTAAGATTTATCGCTGCCCCGCCTGTGGGGCACTCTGGAAAGTACCCGATTCATCCACACCGTCGCGTTTACAGTGCTCGGAATGTCGCACCGTCTTTGCGGCGGATAAAGCCGAAATGGCCCGTGTCGATGATGACAAATTGGCCGAACGCCTCGCTACCCAACGCCCCCTACGTGCCTCGGAACCTGATCCTGAACGCGTGATGAGTGATATCGCGAATTCGATGTCGGATTTTGACAGCCGTGCGCCATCGCAGCGCATGACACCCCGGGATGAATCGAGTGGCTTTGGCTGGCTCTGGAGTTTGCTCGCCTTTATTCTCCTGTGTGGGGTATTAGCCGTTGCAGCCCTCTGGGGGCATCGCTACGTGATTGCCCAGTTGCCCGTCGTTGAGCCCCTCTATGCCAAAGTCTGTCGTCACGTCCCCTGCCCTGGCTTCACATGGTCGGACGCCAATGCGATTCGCACGGCGGCCGCGCTGAGTCCTGATCCCACCAATCCGCATCACAGTGTCGTGACGCTCACGTTGGTAAACCAGTCCAAATTTGCACAGCGCTTACCGACCCTAGAAATTCGCTTTTTAGATGCTGCTGGGGATACGATGGCCATTAAGCTCTTAGAGCCCGGCAATTATGGCTTACCGGCCGATACGGTGCTCACCCCGAGTCAAAAAGCCAAAGTAACGCTCACGCCCGATACGGCCTTTACCGTGCCACCGGCAGCGGTGCGTATCACCCCAATGGGTGAATCGCGCTAATTGTCCTAAGGCGCTTTTACGTGAGGTCAACATGTCCGTTTTAATTTCAGGTTCACTCGCTTACGACACAGTCTTCGTTCATGAGGGTCATTTTTGCGACACGCTCCTGACGGAAACGCTCAGTTGCCTAAACGTCACCTTCCAAGCCCAGAGCATGCGCAAGACTCTGGGCGGTTGCGCGGGCAATATCGCCTACAGCCTCAAGCAGCTCGGAGGAGACCCGTTAATTTGGACGGCCGTGGGCGGTGATGCCGACCCGTATTTAGCCCACTTAGCGGGTCAGGGGATTCGTACCGAGGCGATTACGGTCGTCCCGGAGACGTATACCGCACAAGCGGTCATCACGACCGACTCGCACGGCTGTCAGCTGACCACCTTTCATTCGGGAGCGATGCAGTACGCGGCAGGCCTTCCGTTTCCTCAAGGAACGATCGATTTAGCTATCCTTGCTCCCACAACGCACGAACCCCTGCTGGCCCATGCCAAGGCACTTCATGCACGGGCAATCCCATTTTTGCTCGATACCGGCCAAACCACTCCTCTCTTTTCTGGAGAGGAACTCCTTACGCTGATGCGTCAAGCGATCGGGGTGTGTTTCTCGGAGTACGAAGCCGAGCTCTATTGTGAAAAAACGGGATTACGCTTAGCGGACTTAGCTCAACTCAGCACCCTATACATTACGGCGGGTTCACGAGGCTCTGATGTGTGGCATCAAGGGGTGGTAACGCACATCGCGGCCCAAACCACCACGGCGATCGATCCCGTAGGGGCTGGGGATGCCTACCGCGGGGGACTCTTGTGGGGGCTCTCCCATGGGCTCACTCCTATCGAATCCGCTCGTCTGGGATCACTCATTGCGGCTCGGAAGGTCAGTGTCGCGGGTCCCGCGTATCACTACTCGCTTAACGAAGCACGCCTAGATTGGCAAGACCTCTACGGAACACCACCCGAACGCTTACGCTAAAGCCCCCATACAGTAAAGGGACACATCATGTGTCCCTTTTGTGTTGTTCGATTCATTGCGAGTGAAGAACCCGACGCGAAGCAACCCCTTCACGCTGTTGGCAAAACGATTACCAGATTGCCAAATAGCCCTGCGACAGAGGGACGATCACCATCAAAATCAGATTCACGAGAATAAAGAGAACGACTGGGCTAAAGTCAAAACGACCGACCGTGAGTGGCAAACGACGTAACGGACGAATAAAGGGTTCAATCAAGGTCCCCAATCCATAGGTGAGCGGGCTCTGCGGATTAATCCAAGTAAGGAATACCCATAAAAACGCACTCCATCCGAGCATTTCCAGCCCCCAACGTAGCATCATGGCAAAAGGAGCAATGATGACAAACACATTGAGCTTAGGCACGAAACCTAACACAATATGGATACCCATGGTTAAGAGGGCGGCAATAAAGGCCGCTACGAGACTAGGAAAGTCCCAGGCACCTTGACGAGGAATGAGTTTAGCGAGCGGCTCGACGACCCAATTGGTCGTACGGTGCGTGAAGTCCACAATAGGATGTCTCGGCGAGAAAGCCCACACATAAATCCATGCGCGCAAGAGAAGAATGTAGCCCAAAATGGAAACAATTGAGCTGAGCAAAAACTCGAGGAGTCGTAACATGGTTCAGAAATCCTTTGTGTGCACCGTGCAGAGCGCTTACAGACAATGAGACTCGTTCATTATAGGTGGGGATAGGGCTTAGTGAGTAATATTTTACCGATACGCCCTCATTTTCTCTATCGGTCCATTATTTTATTTAATCTCCGAGATCGCCCTCACTGCGGACACGTGACAAAGCGTAACCGTCGAGGTAACAAGGTTCGTAGGTATCCCCAATCAAAGCTCGGACCCGGATCGCTCTTGCGGCCTGGGGCAATAAATTCGTGCCCCGTGATCGCACGAATGGGGTAGGCTCGGGCAAGCACACGAATTAAACGGGCGACAGCACGGTATTGTCCCTCACAATACGGAACACTGCCCGTGCCTTCGATTTCAATTCCGAGCGAAAAATCGTTACAGTTCTCAACCCCTTCAAAACGCGACACGCCCGCATGCCAGGCTCGGTCCTTGGCACTCACATACTGAATCACTTCGCCCGTTCGACGAACGAAAAAGTGACTGGAGACGCGCAATCCGACAACCTCCGCTAAGGCAGGGTCCGTTGTCGACACTAAGCGTCCCATAAACAGGTCGTCGACCGTGTTTCCGCCGAAAACCCCCGCGGGTAACGAGATATGGTGTAGGACAATTAAGTGGGGAAGACACCCTTGGGGACGGGCATTAAAGTGCGCAGAGGGATGATGGGCGATACCACTCACCCATCCCGACGGCAGGACAAACGTGGTCTTCGCTGCCATGCGTTACCCTCGGCGTTCGAAACGCTCTTGGCAGATCTCGGAGCAAAAACGGTGTCCGTGTTGATCGCGAATGGCTTCGGACTCAGGAAAATACACCCCACACTGCTCACAACGAATCATGGTCGTATTCGGGTCCGTTACCGCTTGGGGTTCCCCCATACGCCCGTCGCGCTCTTTCCGGCGCAAGCGTCGTAATTCAGCGCGATCCCGTTCATTCATGCGATTACGGCGACTAATTGTCCACGCAATCCATAACGCCAAGAGTAGCACCACAAAAAAGAGAATTCGCCCCATGGCACGACTCCTTAACGCAAGAGCTCATGCGTGAGCGAGTACCCTAAGTACGCCACGGCAAAAGTCGCCACCCCGATCCAAAACCACGTTAACGCCGTCTTGGCACGCCAACCCGCCCAATAGCGGCCAATGAGTAAAATACCAAAGATAATCCAAGAGATCCAGGTGAGCGCCGTCTTATGGTCTAAGTGAAAATACGTTCCATAGTGTTCGAACGTGGCCAAGGCTCCTAAAATCAGCGTACCAGTGATGCAGACAAAGCCCACGGCAACGATACGGAAGAAAATTCGTTCCATCACCACGAGGCCTGGCATGGAATCCAAAAAGAGGGACTGAGAATCCTCACCCGTGGGCTCCTTGAGGCGGCGATTTTGTGCGCCAATCAACACCGCCTGGACTACCGCCACAAACATGAAGGCATACCCCGCAATCGCAAACAGCAAATGCCAACGAAAGAGTGGCGTCCACTCAACGGCCACAATGGCTTGTCCTGGGAAGAGTAAAGGCATAATGGTGCCCACGGCAGCCACGACCAAGGCAATCCCAAATTGCCCATGCAAGCGATGGATCCACGTTTCAACGATGAGGATCAGTACTGCAAAAAAGAACGTTTCACTGATGGCATACCCAAAACCAAAATGCACCGCATCGGGTCTGAACATTTCCCCGTGCAAAGCCACTGCGTGAAATAAGAGCCCAACCAGCACGGGCCAGCGTAGTAGTCCAGAGGCTTTGGCCTCCTGGCCCTTCATCGAGCGAATCAACACCACCCCCGTTACGCAGTAAAGCACGGCGGCAATTAAGGTGTAGAGTGTCAGCATGGTCATAAGTTATCCTTTCATTAAGGTCTTCACGCGGGTGCAATCCGTGAACGGCGACAACCTTAAAAGTATACCGACATTACAGAGGACAACGCGCCTTGTCGAGCGTAATCCCGAGCGAAGGTATGCAAAGCACACGCTTTCCCTCTAAAATAGATACCTTTAGGATGGGAGGAAAGTCGGGTTTTCACTAGAGGCCGTATCCGCGGGACTACGCTCATTTCAGAACACCCTGCCCCCATTGTCTATAGCTTGAATTTTAGTCCTGATTACTGAGGGGAATCTGATTTTTTCGATGCCCGCTCCGGTCGCGTTGACGTTGATCCCCGCTCCCATTCAGGGAGGGAGTTTTCACGCAAACCGTCTGACCGTCGTAGCCCATCCCAACCCCCAGTAGTATTTACCTGAGGAGCCCAGCTCCTTACGAGAGAAACCAATCATCATGCTCGATTCGTTAAGCCAACGTCTTTCCAAGATCGTTAAAACCATTCGTGGTCAAGCCCGCCTCACCGAAGAAAACACTAAGGAAATGTTGCGTGAGATCCGTCTCGCGTTATTGGAGGCTGACGTCGCTCTGCCTGTCGTGAAAGAAGTTCTTGCCCGTATCAAAGAAAAGGCGATGGGGGAAGAGGTGGTCGGTAACCTCAATCCTGGGCAAGCCTTGGTGGGGGTCGTTCAACGTGAACTCACGGCCATTATTGGTGGGGATTTGTCACGTGATGAACGAGAACTCAATTTCCGTGTGCAACCTCCGGCTGTCATTTTGCTCGCGGGGTTACAAGGTTCCGGGAAAACGACGAGTGCCGGGAAACTCGCGAAGTACCTTACCGAAACCCTCCACAAGAAGGTCTTAACCGTCTCGGCTGACGTGTATCGTCCGGCCGCTATCGAACAGCTCAAAACCGTGACGGGACAAACCCAAGCAGAATGGTTCCCGAGTGCCGTAGGGGAAAAACCCTTAGACATCGCTCGCTCGGCGTTGGACTACGCCCGCCGCAAGTTTTTCGATGTGTTGATCGTCGACACGGCGGGTCGTTTAGCCATTGACGAAGCCATGATGCGCGAAGTCGCAGAATTGAACGACTTTTTAAAGCCAGCCGAAACCCTCTTTGTGATCGATGCGATGTTGGGGCAAGACGCGGTCAATACCGCCAAAGCCTTCAATGAAACCCTGCCCCTCACCGGGATCATCCTCACGAAAATTGACGGGGATAGCCGAGGCGGTGCTGCGCTCAGCGTGCGCTACGTCACGGGTAAGCCCATTAAGTTCGTTGGTTCAGGGGAAAAACTCACCGGCTTTGATACGTTTGACCCGGATTCGATGGCCAGCCGTATTTTGGGCATGGGCGACATCGTTGGCTTGGTGAAAGACGTTCAAAAGTCCATTGACATTGCAACGGCCGAAAAATTTGCTCAAAAGCTAACTCAAGGCGATCGATTTGACTTAAACGATTTCCGCGAACAGCTCCTGCAAATGAATAAGATGGAAAGCTTCTCGTCGATGTTCGAAAAGCTCCCGTCGCAATTTCAGGATCTGACCTCCAAAATCAATGATGAAGACGCCAAAAAACGCGTCCGTCGTACGATTGGGATCATCGACTCGATGACTCCGTTGGAGCGTCGCAAACCCGAATTGATCAAGGCCAGTCGCAAAAAGCGTATTGCCGCAGGGGCCGGGATTGAGGTCTATGAAGTCAATCAGCTCCTCAAGCAATTCGAACAGACCCAGGACATGATGAAGAAAATGAAAAAAGGCGGGCTCGGCAAGATGATGCGCTCGCTGGGTCGCTTAGGCGGTGGGTTCCCTGGCATGGGCGGTTTTGGTGGCTTTGGCCGCTAATCGGCCCAAGGAGTGTCAATTGCGCATTTTGGGGCTCGACCCAGGGCTCAATCATACGGGCTGGGGCGTCATTGAGGAAAAGGACAACCACTTTTGTCATATTGCGAGCGGCGTCTTGGATGTCCCAGCGGGAGAGTTGTCGGTCCGTTTAGGCACGATTACCCGTTTTGTCCAAGGCATTATTCGCACACACATGCCTCAACATGTGGCCGTTGAAAAAGTCTTTGTGAACCTCAATGCCCAAAGTACCTTACGGTTAAGTCAGGCCCGAGCGGCGAGCCTCATTGGTGCGGATCTCGAAGGGCTTAGTGTGGCCGAATACACACCGAGCGAAATTAAACAGGCAGTGACGGGCAATGGGGCAGCGGACAAATTGATGATTCAAAAAATGGTCGCGATGCTACTCAATACTCCCGAAGAGGCCTTACGCGCAGACCAAGCCGATGCACTCGCGTGTGCCATCTGCTACGCCAATACCCACAAAATGCAGGCCTACGAACATCAAGGGGGAACACAGCGTGCCTATGCGACTGCTCGCCATGGCCGTACGGGACGTGCCTCTCGTCAGGCTTGGACCCAAGAATTATTGAGGAAAGGAAAATAACCATGATTGCTCGACTCTCTGGCTTATTGATTGAAAAAACCCCTCCGCGCATTGTGATCGATGTCAATGGGGTGGGCTATGAAGTCATGGTGCCGATGTCAACGTTTTGCAATTTGCCTGCCGAAGGCCAAAAAGTTACGTTGCTCACGCAGTTTATTGTTCGCGAGGATGCGCAAACCCTGTACGGATTTGCCAGCGCTAACGAACGCCTCATCTTCCAAGCGCTCATCAAGATTTCGGGCGTCGGTCCGCGTATCGCCTTAGCGGTACTCTCGGGATTAAGCCCCTCGGAATTAGTCAACGCCGTGGAAACCGACAACAGTGCCATGCTGGTTCGTGTACCTGGTATTGGGAAGAAAACGGCCGAGCGGTTGGTGTTGGAATTAAAAGGTAAACTCCTCGGTGTCGCCTCTCCCTCGTCCATTCCTCTGGGGGGCGCGGCAAGCGACATCATGGGGGCCTTGGTGGCCTTGGGTTACTCCGAAAAAGAAGCACAAATGGCCTGCAAGTCGCTCCCGAGCGATGTCAGCGTCAACGACGGGATTCGTCAAGCCCTCAAACTGCTGGCGCACTAACCCCAGCGAGCCAGACAACCGACAAAGGATGGAATCGTTATGCTAGAGCGCGTGGTCAATGCCGAGGTCAGTTCGCCCAACGAAGAGAATGTGGACCGTGCCTTGCGCCCCGAATCCCTGAGTGAATATGTGGGCCAAGAGGATATTCGCGAGCAGTTGCACATTTTTATTGAGGCAGCCAAACGGCGTCAGGAGCCCTTGGATCATGTGTTGCTCTTTGGCCCGCCAGGGTTGGGGAAGACAACGTTAGCCAACATTGTCGCCCATGAAATGGGGGTCAACCTTCGCCAAACCTCGGGCCCCGTGCTTGAGCGTCCTGGGGATTTAGCCGCCATTCTGACCAACCTCGAAAAGCACGATATTTTGTTCATTGACGAAATTCATCGTCTCTCGCCGGTGGTGGAAGAAATCCTGTACCCTGCGCTCGAAGACTATCAAATTGACATCATGATTGGTGAAGGGCCTGCGGCACGCTCCATTAAAATCGATCTGCCCCCCTTTACGCTCATCGGCGCAACCACGCGTGCGGGCTCGCTCACAACCCCCTTGCGTGCACGTTTTGGGATTGTGAATCAACTCCAGTTTTATAGCCCGGAGGAACTTCAACGCATCGTCAAACGTTCCGCACGCCTCTTAAATGTGCCGATTGAAGAAGCAGGCGCAATGGAAATTGCCAAACGCAGTCGCGGCACGCCGCGCGTGGCAAACCGTCTCTTACGGCGCGTGCGCGACTATGCCGAAGTCAAGCATGATGGCACGATCACAGCCGATATTGCCAACCGCGCCCTCAAAATGCTTCAGGTCGATCAGTGTGGGCTCGACTTAATCGATACGAAATTCTTACTGACGATTATCGAAAAGTTTAACGGTGGTCCCGTTGGCATTGAAAACCTTGCCTCTGCCTTAGGCGAAGACCGTGACACGCTTGAAGACGTCGTGGAACCCTACCTCATTCAACAGGGGTTTGTCATGCGTACACCGCGCGGTCGTATGGCCACGCATAATGCCTGGCAGCACTTTGGTCGTCTTCCGCCGAGCCCAGTGATGTTGCAGAGTCTTTTCACGGAAGAGTAAAACGCAAAAACCGCAGGGCTTCCCACTGCAAAGGCGAAGAATTAGCGCTAGAATTTTTGCCCTTATTGGTAAATGCGCAGAACGCATTTCACGTTAGGACCTTACGTTACTCCCTGAAACACACGTGAGTAGTGAAAGGGCCAACGTTTGCCTATACTTAAAAAACATTGGTCTCATTGAGTTACACATACTATGGCGCAATTTAACTTTCCAATTCGCATTTACTGGGAGGACACGGATGCGGGCGGTATTGTTTATCACGCCAATTACATCCGTTATATGGAGCGGGCCCGTTCGGAGTGGCTACGCGCAATTGGATTTAACCAAAATGAAGAACGTCAACGACCCGACGGAGCACTCTTTGTTGTCGCAGGGATTGATATTAAGTTCCATAGTCCAGCGATGCTCGATGATGCGCTGTGCGTCGTGACTGAAATTGAGCGATTAGGACGCGCCTCGGTGGTTTTTAAACAAGCGGTGATGCGTGAGAACACGCTGATTGCTTCGGCCTCAGTGCGTGTGGGAATGATTGGAGCACAAAGCCGTACACCAGTTACTCTGCCCGCGTCGCTTTACGAAAAAATTGCGGATTTTCTCAAGCGTGACGATCACGCCTAAAGAGGGTCCTCTTTCAATTAACACTCTTTTTTAACATTCAACGCATTACCTTTTTGTTATGCCTAACGCTACCGCAGATTTATCTATTCTGACTTTGGTTGCCAATGCCAGTCTCGTGGTGAAGCTTGTGCTCGCCGTTTTGCTGAGTCTCTCTGTGGCCAGCTGGACCGTGATTTTCCGCAAATACTTCTTTGTGAAACGTTCGACCCAGCAGGTTGACGAATTTGAAGACCGTTTTTGGCACGGTGTCGAATTGATGCAACTCTTAGACTCCGCCCGTCGCAACAAAGACGCCAGTGGTATCGAGGAACGCATCTTTGAAGCCGGGATGAATGAGTTCTTAAAACAGAACCGCCAAGACCCCCACGCGCTCAACAGCGTCTCGCGCGCCATGAAAGCTGTCTACACCCGTGAAATGGACCGTATGGAAGCCGGGCTACCTCTGCTGGCTTCGATTGGTTCCACGGCCCCTTACATTGGCTTATTTGGTACCGTCTGGGGGATTATGCACGCCTTTACGGGTTTAGCCACGCTCGATAACGTGAGTTTAGCGGTGGTAGCACCGGGGATTGCGGAAGCGTTGGTGGCAACTGCCATCGGGCTGTTTGCCGCTATTCCGGCTGTGGCTGCGTATAACTTCTACAACAACCGAATCATGCGCTTAGCCAACCGTATCGACGGCTTTAGTGAAGAATTCCTCAACATTCTGCAACGTCAGCAGTCAAGGGGGTAAGCCATGGGGCTGCGTGATAATTCCAAACGCAAAGGGCTCATGGCCGAGATGAACGTCGTTCCATATATCGACGTGATGCTCGTGCTGGTTGTGATCTTGATGGTCGCAGCCCCCTTTGTGAATCCGAGCCTGATTAATTTGCCTTCTGTGAGCAAGGCAAGCAAAGCACCCGAACAAATCATTGAAGTGATCGTGTTCCCGGACGGCCATATGTCGATTCGCAGTGGGAAAAACTTAACCCCGGTGGATATGCCTGGGTTAGTGAATGCTGTCAAAGCAGCCCAAGGGGACAAAGTCGACACCCCCGTCGTGGTAGCAGCGGATAAAGAAGTTCGCTATGACGCAGTGATTAATGTTCTGAAAACCCTTCAGGCGGCAGATATTGCCCGTGTGGGCCTCTCCCTACGTGTGGAACGTAGTGCGGCCGCACGCTAATGAAATCCATTATGAGCGATAAGATCGAATACACCAATGACGAGTACGAAAAGCGAGAGGGCAAGCTCTCTTTGCTTTTATCGGCGTTTGTGCATGTTCTGCTCTTTATCGGACTCTTTACTGTCTTTAATTGGCAAACACAATCCGAAACGGTGTATGCCGAACTCTGGGCTCCTGAGGATATCTCGTCAGGAAACGATCCCAATGGGGTAGCCCAGAAAGTGCCAGACAAAGAACCCGATCCTAAGGCCAAACCCAATCAGGAGCCCCAGGAAGAGGAACTCGCCCAAGCGAAGGCACAGCTCGAAGCAGCCATGAAGCGTGACGAGCAGGCTCGCGAGCAAGCCCGTCAGCAACAGATTCTCCAAGCCCAAAAGGCTCGAGAAGAGGCGCAACGCCAAGCTGAAGAGCAACGTCGTCAGGAAGAAGCACAACGTGCCAAAGAAGCGCAATTAGCTCGGGAAAAAGCAGAAGCCGAACGGATTGAAAAAGAACGTCAAGACGCCATTGCCGCCGAAAAACAACGCGAGCAAGAGCGTAAACGTCAAGAGGCAGAACGTTTAGCCCAAGAAAAACTCGCCCAGGAAAAGAAGAAAGCCGAAGAAGCCCGTAAGGCCGAAGAGGCTCGTCAGAAAGAATTGGCCGAACAAAAACGCCAAGAAGAACTGAAAAAACAGGAAGAGTTAAAGAAGCAGGCTGAGGCGAAAGCCAAAGAAGAGGCCCGTATTGCTGCGGAAAAGAAGGCCGCTGAAGAGCGCAAGGAACGTGAACGTATTCGTCAGGCGATGCGTCAGCAAGAATTGGCACGTCTCAATGCGAAGGTCGACCCCAATGGAACCCGTTCGGGTCGCACGACGGGTGACAAGAATAACGTACGTCAAAACCTAACGGGTTCTGCGTTTGCACGCTATAACGCTCGCGTTGTGGCCTGTATTCGTCCGCACATCACCATCGACGTTGGGGCGAATGTCAAACGTGGTCAGTACGTGGCGGAGTACGAAGTGCAATTATTACCAACGGGTGAACGGGTGGGGAACCCACGTCAGCTGAAGTCCTCAGGATGGGTCGCTTATGACCGTACGGTTGAGAGCGCCATCATGAAGTGTCAGCCGTTCCCGAAACCCGATCCGGGTAACGATGTGCCGCGTTCGTTGAAGCTCACCTTTGACCCTGTGGACGATAAGTCCTAAAGGCGGCAACCTGAACGCTTTTAGAGAAAGGCCCTGCTTCCGTATGGAGGCAGGGCCTTTTGTTGAGCGCTAATCGCGGTGATGCTTAACGCTGAATTTTAGCCACGATACGATCGCACGCTTCGTCGATCTTAATCATTTCCTTGTTGTCCATGTCGCGACGGCAAACGTATTCCACTTCGCCATTGGCTAAGCCACGATCACCAATCACCACACGGTGCGGCACACCGATCAATTCCCAATCGGCAAACATCACCCCTGGACGCAAGTCACGGTCATCGAGGATCACATCCACACCACGTGCCTTAAGGTCTTCGTAAAGCTTTTCCGCAGCCTCACGGACTGCGTCACTCTTAGCAAGGTTCATCGGACAAATCACGACTTCAAAGGGCGCGATGGCATCAGGCCACATAATGCCGCGATCGTCATGGCACTGTTCAATCGCAGCGCCCACTAAGCGCGTGACACCAATCCCGTAGCAACCCATCTGTAAGACTTGGGGCTTGCCGTTTTCATCTAAAAAGGTCGCATTGAGCGCTTCGGAATACTTCGTACCCAAGTAAAACACATGGCCCACTTCGATACCACGCTGCATCTTCAACACGCCTTTCCCATCGGGCGAACGGTCGCCTTCGACTACGTTACGTAAATCCGCCACTTTGGGTTCGGGCAAATCACGACCAAAATTGACCCCACTGAAGTGGTACCCTTCTTCATTGGCACCACAAACGAAGTCCGACATATTGGCCACCGTCAAGTCCGCATAAATCACTACGTCTTTGCCTGCATTCACCGGACCAATATAACCCGGCTTCGAGCCAAAGTTGGCCACGATTTCTTCTTCGGTAGCAAAGCGGAACCCATCCTTTAATTCAGGCAAGTGACCGGCTTTGACTTCGTTTAAGTCATGGTCAGCACGTAAGAGGATTAACACCACCTGTGCAGGCAACGGTTCCCCTTTTTCATTCACACGATCCGCAGCGAGAATCACACTCTTGACAGAGTTCGTGAGCGGAAGCTTTAAGAATTCCGACACCGTTTCGCACTTTTCCATGCCCGGCGTAGCGTGTTTCACCATGGGTTCACGAGGTTCAGCACGGGTTTCAATCAAGCTAAAGGCTTCTGCTAATTCGATATTGGCCGCGTAATCGCTTTCCGGGCAGTACGCAATCACATCTTCGCCGACGTCTGCGATCACCTGGAATTCATGGGAACGACTCCCCCCAATAGCGCCCGTATCAGCACGCACGGCACGGAACATTAAACCTAAACGGGTAAAAATGCGCTGGTAGGCAGCAAACATCTTGTCGTAGGAGAGACTTGCACCGGCTTCATCACGGTCAAACGAGTAGGCATCCTTCATCGTGAATTCACGACCACGCATCACCCCAAAGCGAGGACGACGTTCGTCGCGGAATTTGGTCTGAATGTGATAGAAATTCACGGGCAACTGACGCCAGCTCTTGATTTCTTGGCGGGCAATGTCGGTCACCACTTCTTCCGAAGTGGGCTGAATCACGAAATCGCGATCATGGCGATCTTTAAAGCGCAACAGCTCGTCACCATACTTGGCCCAGCGACCCGACTCCTGCCAGAGTTCGGCTGGCTGCACGATGGGCATGAGCAATTCGATCGCTCCAGCGGCGTCCATTTCTTCACGAATGATCTTTTCGATCTTACGGATCGTACGAAGACCAATCGGCATATAGTTATACACCCCAGCAGCTAACTTCTTAATCATCCCGGCTCGGATGGAGAGCTTCATGCTGGTAATATCGGCATCAGCGGGCGCTTCTTTGAGCGTCGAAATAAAGTAGGAACGGGCTCGCATAAATTTGAGTTGAATGTGTTAAAGACAACGGCCTTCCGACAAACGGTGAAGGAAGGCCAGTAAAAAGCTGTCGTTCATTGTACTCGAATCGCATAAGCTGAGGTTAGGCGAAGGCAAAGAAATGGGCACCATGTGGTGCCCGGGGAGAGACTCGAACTTGGCGCTTACTCAAATACGACCATATTGTCGCGATGAATAATCTCGGGCTGCTCGATATAGCCCAAACGCTCGACGATCTCATCGGTGTGCGCACGTCGAATACGTAACGCATCCGTGCTTGAATAGTTCACTAAGCCACGGGCGATCGGCGTACCGTCTTCGGTAATACAGGTCACGACTTCCCCACGCACAAATTCGCCTTGCACATCCACGACCCCCACCGGTAAGAGCGAAGTGTGTTGGGACTGCATCGCTTTGGCCGCTCCCGCGTCCACAACCAAATACCCCGACGAGCGTAAATGGTCGGCAATCCACTGTTTGCGTGCATGATAAATCGACGCGCTCGGCATCAAATGCGTTCCAATGTGCTCGCCTTGGGCTAACCGTACGAGTACGTTGGGTTCACGACCACTCGCGATAATTGTGCCGGCCCCAGAACGCGCCGCACGTTTGGCCGCCAAAATCTTCGTAATCATTCCACCCTTGGAAAGCGAGCTCGCTGCCCCTCCCGCCATTTTTTCGAGTTGGGGGTCACCCGCCGTTGCCGATTCCACAAACTGCGCATTTGGATCCTTGCGGGGGTCGGCCGTATAAAGCCCACGCTGATCGGTGAGGATCACCAACACATCGGCTTCAACCAAGTTCGTGACTAAGGCACCGAGGGTGTCATTGTCACCCACCTTAATTTCGTTCGTAACCACCGTATCATTTTCATTAATCACCGGCACGATCCCTAAGCGCAATAACTCACGGATGGTCATGCGAGCATTCAAATATTGTTCACGATCCGTAAGGTTTTGGTGTGTCAACAACACTTGGGCCGTGCCAATCCCATGTTCGCGGAAATGGGTTTCATACGCCTGAACCAGCCCCATTTGCCCCACGGCGGCAGCCGCTTGCAATTCGTAGACCTTCTCGGGTCGCTTTTCCCAACCTAAACGAAGTACACCTTCCGCGATAGCCCCTGAACTCACTAAGATGACTTCTTTTCCCATCTTTTGCAAGTTCGCAATTTGCGTGGCCCATCGTTCAATGGCCGCCACATCGAGCCCGCGACCATCATTGGTCACCAATGCACTACCAACTTTAATCACGACGCGGGTTGCTTCCTTGAGCATAGCTCTCCTCCCTTATTGCGCATTCTTTGATGTGTGTTGCTTACGGAACATGAAAAAAACCGTCGCCTCCCAAGGAAACGACGGTCCACGGTTGCTTAACTGATTGTAGCGATATTTTAGGTACGCATCACAAAGTTAATCACAAAGCACGCAGCAATGATGTACATGAAGGGCGTGACGTCGCGCCAACGACCGGTCAGCACATGTAAGAGCGCGTAGCTAATGAAGCCAAAACCGAACCCTGTGGCAATATTGAACGTAAACGGCATCACCACGATGGTTAAGAAGGCAGGAATGGCTACCTCTAACTTATCAAAGCGGATATTGACCACTTCTTGCATCATCAAGGCACCCACGATCACCAACACGGGGCTCGTGGCATAGCTCGGCACGATCCCAACGAGCGGAATAAAGAAGAGCGCAAGCATAAAGCAGATGGCGGTGACCACGGCGGTTAAGCCCGTACGACCCCCCGCTGCTACGCCCGCAGCACTTTCCAAATACGACGTTGCCGTCGTCGTCCCCATCACGGCCGAGAACATGGTCCCAACGGAGTCCGTGATAAAGGCTTTGTCTAAATTGTGGATTTCACCATCTGGACGCATAAAGCCACACTTACGGGCCAAGCCAATCAACACGCCCATGTTGTCGAACAAGTCGACCATGGTCAAGGTAAAGATGATGCTAATGAGGCCATGCGACAACGCACTCTTTAAGTCCATCTGCATGAACGTCCCGGCCACGTCCGGCAAGCTCGTCGACACCCAGCTTCCCGAAGGCAGTTGCGTCACGCCACAGGCCACGCCCAAGATCGTCGTCACGATGATCCCTAAGAGCATCGCCGCACGGAACTTCAAGATCATGAGCGTACTCGTAAAGAAGAACCCAAACATAAATAAGAGCACTTCAGGCTTGGACACGTTACCCAAAGTCACGAACGTGCTCGGATCCTTCACAACGATCCCGCCATTTTTTAACCCGATGAGGGCAATGAAGGAACCAATCCCCACCACGATCGCAAGCTTTAAGTCCATCGGCACGGAATTCACAATGTACTGACGGATGCGAGTGACCGTTAAAAGGAAAAACACGATACCCGAGATAAATACGGCGCCAAGACCCGCTTGCCACGTATAACCAGCGGGACCACAGACGTAGTACGCAAAGAACGCCGTAATACCCAGCCCCGGAGCCACACCCACCGGATACTTCGCCCAGAGCCCCATTAAGAGCGTAATGGCGATCGTCACGATAATGGTGGCACCCACCACGGCATCTTTGGGCATACCGCCATCGGCAAGCATCCCAGGGACCACGAAAATCAAATAGGCCATAGCCATGAAAGTGGTAATCCCAGCAAAGACTTCCTGGGTTACCGTGGTGTTGTGGTCTTTAAGCTTAAAGACATTCTCCAACATAGAGTTGAACATAATGGGGGAACCTTCTTAAAGTTGAGTTTGAGGTTAATAACAAAAAAAGGAAGCATCACCCGTAGATGTACTTCCTTTCAAAAATTGTTCTTATTGGACCGGATTAAAGCGTTCGTCATCCAAGAATGCCATCTCGCTACGACGATCTTCGTCAATCTTCTGTGCAAGCGCATTCACTAACGTATCGCACCCTTCACGGGTAGCCGCCGAAATCACAAAAAGTGGCGTCTCGTCATTGGCTAACTCGCGACGGTAGCGTTCAACCAGCGCTTCACGTTCGCTTTCTTCCACCAAGTCAAGCTTATTGAGTACGATCCAGCGAGGCTTCTCGGCTAAGGCGGGGTCATACTTCTCCAACTCCGTCACGAGGGCGCGTGCCTGCGCAATCGGATCCACGTCGCTGTCAAAGGGAGCCACATCAATCACATGCAACAAAATCTTCGTACGCGATAAGTGACGCAAGAACAAGTGACCTAAACCCGCCCCTTCGGCAGCCCCTTCGATTAAGCCCGGTACGTCCGCGAGCACAAAGCTCTGTTCCGGACCGACACGCACCACCCCTAAGTGCGGGTGTAACGTGGTAAAGGGATAGTCAGCAATCTTAGGACGGGCATTCGACACCGCGGTAATAAACGTCGATTTCCCTGCGTTAGGCATCCCTAAGAGTCCCACATCCGCGAGCACCGAAAGTTCGAGCTCAAGCGAACGGTACTGACCGGGTTCTCCCGGCGTGGCCTGTTTGGGAGCACGATTAATCGAGCTCTTGAAGTGCAAATTCCCTAAGCCGCCTTTACCGCCTGCAGCGAGCAGTGCACGCGAACCGTGCTGGTTCAAGTCGGCAATGATTTCCCCTGTGTCGGCATCACGAATCAAGGTACCTACCGGCATACGTAATTCGATATCGGAACCCCCTGCCCCATAGCAGTCGGCACCACGGCCATTTTCACCGTTGGGCGCAAAGAATTTACGGGTATAGCGGTAGTCCACTAACGTGTTGATATTGCGATCGGCAATGGCCCACACAGAACCACCACGACCACCATCTCCACCGTCCGGACCGCCTTTCGGAATGAATTTTTCACGGCGGAAGCTTGCCGCACCGTTGCCGCCCTTACCGCCCTGGACTTCAATTTTTGCTTCGTCAACAAACTTCACTTGAGTACCTTTCTTAGGGAAAATACGACTCGTTAAAAAGTCGTTCAGAGAATAACAGAGTTTGGCACTGGGTGGGGTGGGAGAGACCCATTTTGTTTGTTTAATCCCCCATTGGAATAAGCCCTGTGTGCCAGAAAGAAATTGAAAAAGCCCAGTCGGAAACTGGGCTTTCTGTTCTCATCGAGCCCCGGTTAGATGGGACCCCTCTCTGCCTAGTAATTAGGCAGCGATCGGTTCAACCTTCACATACTGACGGTTGAGCGGACCCTTCACTTCGAACTTGACAACACCGTCAACGAGAGCGAAGAGCGTGTAGTCTTTGCCCATGCCAACGTTGTCACCGGCGTGGAACTTCGTGCCACGCTGACGAACGATGATACCACCAGCGTTGATAGCAGCGTCACCAAAAACCTTCACACCAAGACGCTTGGCCTTGGAATCACGACCGTTGCGGGTAGAACCGCCACCTTTTTTGTGTGCCATTTGTGTAGTTCTCTATAAAAAGTCGGTTAAAAATTAAGCGGAGATCGTTTCGATCTTGATCTCGGTGTAGTTCTGACGATGACCGCCAGACTTCATGGAGTGCTTACGACGACGGAACTTGAAGATACGAACCTTTTCGCCACGGCCGTGGGAAAGGACGGTAGCCGTCACGGTAGCACCGGTGAGCACAGGATTGCCCACCTTCAGGCCCTGTTCATCGCTGATAGCTAACACTTCGTTGAGCGTAACCGTAGCACCGACTTCAGCTTCAAGGGATTCAACCTTGAGGTATTCGCCGACAGAAACACGATACTGCTTGCCGCCGGTTTTGATAATAGCGTACATGTAAAAACCTCGCCCGTTTTGCTTTAGCGGATATCCCGCCAACAAAACCTTTTTGTAATGTGCGAGTGTGCGTTTGAGGACCCTCCTCAAATTTTAAAGACACACCTCTCGCCTGTGCGTGGAAAGGAAAGCATTATGAAGAGTTTTGCGGTACAAGTCAAGCACATAGTGCCTTTTTCTTTGCAGAAAAAGTCGTTTGCCTCGTCTCTGTCACGAGAACCCCTCAACCTCCCGTTGGAGGGGCTTCGCTTCACTGTCTGAGTTCGTTATACTTGAGGCCTAAACGAATTAGCCTTTTCGCCTCATTACGCAATAAAGGACTCTCCATGACAACAAGCGACCCCAAGCGTCTCATCCTGGCTCCAATCGAAGAGGATATGGCAGCCATGATGGCCGTGATTCGCCAAGAACTTGCGAGCGATGTACCTCGCATGAAAGAAATTAGCGAATACATCGTCAATGCCGGCGGCAAACGGATGCGCCCAGCCCTCTTGATGCTAATCGCTCGCGCGCTGGGTTACGAAGGCACCTTGCACCAGTATCTCGGGGCCACGATTGAATTGTTGCACACAGCCACCCTCATGCATGACGATGTGGTCGATGAGAGCGATATGCGTCGTGGGCGTCCTACGGCCAATCATCAGTGGGGCAATGGGGTAGCCGTGCTCGTTGGAGACTTCCTCTATACCCGTAGCTTCCAGATGATGATCCGAGCGGGCAACCTTAAAGTCATGGAAGCGCTCTCGGACGCTGCCAATCGCCTGAGCGAAGGTGAAGTGATTCAGATGGTCAACGCCCACGATCCCAATGTGGACGAATCCCGCTATTTCCAAGTCATTGAACGCAAAACCGCCTGCCTCTTTGAAGCGGGTGCCAAAATGGCTGCCGCCATTGCGAACGCCTCTGACGAAGCCCGTGAGGCGGTCTGCACCTATGCTCTCGCGCTCGGCAATGCGTTTCAGATTGCCGACGACATGCTCGACTACCAAGGCGTGGTGGCAGACATTGGCAAAAACCTGGGCGGCGACTTACGGGAAGGTAAAGTAACCTTACCGCTCATTTATGCCCGTCAAAAGGTTTCCGATGCTGACCGAGCGCTGATCGATGACGCGATTCGTGCTGGGGATGGGGATTTTGAAACCATTTCTCGCATGATTATCGAATCCGATGCGCTCACCCGTTGTGAGGCCCGCGCACGTCAAGAATTAGCCCGTGGGGAAAAGGCTTTATCAGTCTTACCCGCCACGCCCTATCGCGATGCGCTTATTCTGTTACTGAAGTACACCGTGGAGCGTCATAGCTAATTTTTCCGCCGTGCATCCCCTTTTTAGGGGATTGTCAACACACTTTACCTTGTGTCGGGAAAAGTATGCTATACTTTGAATCCTTCAAAAACGGGGTGTAGCTCAGCCTGGTAGAGTACTACGTTCGGGACGTAGGAGTCGGAGGTTCGAATCCTCTCACCCCGACCAGATTTTAAAAGCGAGTTGGTTCAGTCCGACTCGCTTTTTTTATTTTCCGTCAAGAGAGTTCACCATGGGGCGAATCATCGGACTCACGGGAGGCATTGCCTCCGGTAAAAGCACGGCGAGTGCCTTCTTTCGCGCAAAGGGACTGGTCGTTGTCGATGCGGACCAGATCGCACGCACCCTCACTCAAGCGCACGCTGAAGGCTCTGTTGCCGTGGCACAGCATTTCGGCCCCGCCTACCTCGACCAAGAGGGCGCCATGGACCGTCGGGCGATGCGTGAACTGGTCTTTCAGAATCCTCAAGCACGCGAACAATTAGAGGCAATCCTGCATCCCTTGATTTTGCGTGATGCTCAGGCACAACTCACCCAAGCCCTCACGCACCACCCTCTCGTGATCTTTGACTGCCCACTGCTGTGCTCACACGCCTATTTTCGTGACCTCGTCGATACCGTACTGGTCATTGACGCTTCCGATGAAACCCGTATTGCGCGTTTAGCGGAGCGTAACGGATTTTCTCGCCAAGAGTCGCAACGCATTATGGCCGCACAGCTCCCTCGCACAAGCCTTTTGCGAATGGCCCATATTGTGGTGATTAATGAGGGAAAACCCCTAGATTTTGACGCATCGCTCACACAACTGTATACATCTTGGGGACTTTGAGAAAAACAATCGCTCGCCGTAAAGCGTCTCACTGTGCTATCTTTCTATTGGAACGAATCCCTATTCGTTTCACACGGCTTGCTTACTGAATTTATTCCTACAAAAACGTCGCAGAACATGGCTACGAATGACTTCCTGCTTTATGAATTTCCTTGTAATGAGAAAATTCGCACTTACCTTCGCCTAGAGTTACTCTTTAGACGCTATGACTGGTTTTGCGAGCAGGATAGCCCCATTGCGCATCAAACGGCCATATCAGCTCTCTTTGATTTGCTCGACGCAACCGCCCGCTCGGATTTACGCAATGAACTGATTCAAGAGTTAGAGCGTCAACGTCAACGCCTGAACGTCTTCCAGGGCAATCCCGATGTCAATACGGAACTCTTGAACAACACGTTGGAGGAAATTCGTCAAGCCATCTCGACAGTCACCGATACGGTCGGTAAAACGGGACAAAGCATTCGTGAAAACCAGTGGCTCCAAATCATCCGCACCCGGCAGACCATTGCCGGGGGGACGTGTGAGTTTGACCTTCCCCAATTACATCAATGGCTCAATCGCCCAAGCGAAGAACGCCGTGCGGAGCTCTTAGGCTACGTACGTCCGCTCGACTCGATTCGACTCGCTTCGGCCTTGTTGTTGCGTTTTTTGCGTGAAGGAACCGAGAAGTTTTCCTATACAGCCAACAAAGGGATTTTCCAATTCCCGATGACGAACCGTCAGTTGCCTGCCTTAGCTCAGATTTGGGTTCCTCGCGAACTGAATGTGATTCCCGAAGTGAGTGCGAACAAATACATGCTCTGGATTCGCTTCTCACGCCCCGATGCCGAACATAAGTTACACGCGGTTCGCAGTGAGAATATTCCCTTCCATATGGGAATCTGCACGCTACACTAACGTGCCGATGTGAACCAATAATCAAACGCGAGGGAATCATGCCCTCGCGTCGTACGTTTCGTTTAGACAAAAGAACCAAGAAATGTTAGTGAAGTGTCCTACTTGCCAAAAGCCCGTTGAATACAGCAAAGATAACCCTTGGCGCCCATTTTGTTCGGAGCGCTGTCGCCTAATCGATTTAGGCGCTTGGGCGAACGGGGACTATAAAATTGAAGGAGAGCCAGGCTCAGCCATGCGTTTAGCCCCCGAGGAACTCGATCGGCTCACAGCAGAAGCCTTGGCTAAGCGCACGCCAACCGACTAATCCGATGTAAAAAGGCTACGCCCTACCGAGCGTAGCCTCTTTTATTTTTGGCCGTTTTAGGCTTAGGTTAAGGACGCACGCCGTGTGCTCCCTTGTCCTGCCACACGCGTAAGTCCGCCGCAGGAACCCCTTCGACGTACACGGGTAAGCGCGGTTCCCCATGAATCAACGTAGCGGCAAAGTGTTCGGGTTTCACGACCACAAAGTCGTAGCCCATCGCCACCGCTTTCATCACGTCATTGGTATCTTCAGCACGTGCACCGACAAAGCGCTTGGAGCGATCACGCACCACTTGGGCATGTAAGGCATGGCGTGAGAGCGTGATACGATCCACATCGTCTTCCCACACATCGGGCAGATCCACACGATTTAAGATCGCTTCATCGACCGGTAACATCAAGCCTGGGATGCGTTCCGTTGGCATATAAAAACCAAACTTTTGCCCTTCTTTCGCCTTGCCAGAGCCCACAAAGTCACGTGAACGGCGGAAATGCAACCGCACATGCGCGTGCTCATAGCGGTGCTCCATGACAAACCATGGGTACGAATCCGCGACACGAATTTCCAGCTCTTCGCGCAATTCGCGCACGAGCGCCTGATGAACGGTTTCCCCTTCCTCGAGCTTTCCTCCCGGGAATTCCCAATACCCTGCATAGGGCTTGCCTTCGGGGCGGGATCCTAACAACACTCGGCCGTCTTCGCGGATCAACACACCAACGGCAACCTCCACAATTTTCTGCTCACTCACGGGCGTTTTCCTTTTGCGACATCAATCGGTGATCAGCTTTTGCCCAAGAGGGTACCCCCCTCAAGCGTAAGTCCGTTTTCTATTGTATCCCAGTTATTCAGGATTCGGCTGAGTGAGGGAGTTAGGGGAGACGAAAAACCAGCAACACCCGCTGGCCGTCCCCCGTTGCATCAACCAACGTGCTCGCCCCTCTCCCTGTCGGAATTGCTGCCAAGCTTCGGTAACGGCTGCCCCCGACAGAATATGTCCCGACTCACGCACGAGTACCCCATTGAGCATCCACGTTAAGTCCTCCAGCGTCAAGGTTGCAATACGCGAGCGCACCAACGCTCGTCGCCACTGTTCATTCGCTATACGCTGCCCCTCGGGACTCGCGAGGATTCTCACATCGGGCGTTCCATTCCAAGCATTCGCTAACGCATGACTCATTGCCTCGACTTCCTCTGCATTTTGAGCCCCCAACATTTCGAAGGCAACAAAGCGTCCTCGTTGTTTTAAAAGCCCTTCAATAAGACGACGAAAGGCGTTAAGTAAAATGATCTCGAATTCCTCATCGGGAATCGCACTTCCTGCCGCCACTTGCCCAGAGCTCACTAACATCACGGTATCGGCACTGGCATCGATGCCACGCGCGCGTAGGCTGTTGAACACGTCTTGGGAGAGCTGCTCCAGTAGTCGCTCGTGGAGCGCTCCTCGTAGTGCCCAGTCACACTGCAAGATGAGCGTTCGGTTATAGCCCTCGTCCCAGTTTCCCACCAACAGTCCTGCGAGCTCAATCGCAGAATCCGCAAGGCGTAGCTTAATAAAGTGAGCACTCACTTCAGCGGGTAATTCATTCGAAGCAATACGTGGCGCGAGCCGACCTAAGGCGCTTCGCACCCCTTGCACGACTGGGTCTACGGCCACCAACGTTGCCTCAGGACCGTTGGCCATGAGGATGACCTGAGTCCCTGGGAGGGAGGCCGCGTGTGCCACCCGATCATGCATGCCTTGCATCATGGAGTCCGATAGAGCACCGTTACCCGTGAGACTGCTTCCTGTCGTCAATACGAGGAGTTGAGGAGCTATGGGATTGGTGCGTTCATGCTCAAGCCATCGAGCTTGCCCATCGAGTAAAGCTCCGCCGTTGACACGCCAACGTGTCTTAGCACTCCGGGGAAGCGCAATCACCCCGGTACCTTCTGACCAAGCCCACAACAGGCCAGACACTAAGGATTGGCTTTGGGGAGGGGTACCCACATTCGTCGTTTCCATTTGAGCGTCCTATAAAAAAACTCCCGCTACCGAGACGCCTCGAACGGGAGTTTTTTGCTACTTATACGTAGCTTACGCGAGTCGACCGTGGCAGTCTTTGAAACGCTTGCCTGAGCCACAGGGGCAAGGATCGTTGCGTCCCGTATGGGCGAAGACCGCAGGATCGATCGCCTCCGTAGGTGCGGGCTCGTCCTTGGGCGTTTGCGGCGCTTGGGCACCCGCCTCATCCGTTGCCTCAGGCTCATCCTCCGTGAAGCGGATCTCCACACGCATCAAATACGTCACAACGTTCTCACGCACTTGATCCAATAAGGCCTCAAACATCGCAAACGCTTCACGTTTGTATTCCTGCTTGGGCTGCTTCTGGGCATAGCCACGCAAGTAAATCCCTTGACGTAACGCATCGAGCGCGGAAATATGCTGACGCCAGAGCTGGTCCATCATACCAATCAACACCGCACGGGCCAATTGGTTGAAGGACTCGTGACCGACCAAGTTTTCCTTACTGGTATAGATCTCGTTCACCTGATCAATCAAGGTCTTCAGCAAGTCTTCGTCCGTAATGGAATCGGACTCATCGAGCATCTTCTGGAAGTCGATGGCAATACCGAATTCATTCTG
This sequence comes from uncultured Sutterella sp., assembly GCA_905192805.1. Taxonomy (GTDB): domain Bacteria; phylum Pseudomonadota; class Gammaproteobacteria; order Burkholderiales; family Burkholderiaceae_F; genus Sutterella. The sequence continues at coordinate 31,573 of CAJJMF010000004.1, forward strand.
TAGTTTGGTTTGCAAGCCGGGGAGATCCCACTGCTCTTCCACCGTTTCGGCGGGCACGAAACTACGGAACATATCCGTGAAGAACCCTTCGCGCAGATTCGTCACCAATTCCGAGAGATCTTGGCTTTCCAAGATTTCGTTACGCAAGCTGTAAATTTCATGACGTTGATCGTTCTGTACGTCATCGAACTCCAACAACTGCTTACGAATATCGTAGTTACGACCTTCGACCTTACGCTGAGCCGACTCAATCATGCGGGTGAGCATCTTCGATTCGATCGCTACGCCCTCTTCGAGCTTCAAGCGATCGGCAATGGCACGCATGCGTTCGCCACCGAAAATACGCAGCAGTTGGTCTTCCATCGAGAGATAGAAGCACGAGCTACCCGGGTCACCCTGACGACCCGCACGACCACGTAACTGGTTATCAATACGACGCGACTCATGGCGTTCCGAACCGATAATACGTAAGCCACCGGCAGCAATCACGATATCATGCAATTTCTGCCACTCGGCCGTGACGGCTTCGATCTTCGCATTGCGTTCATCTTCCGAGAGCGTTTCGTCCGCACGGATGACTTCGAGCATCTTATTGAGGCCACCCCCTAACACGATGTCGGTACCGCGACCAGCCATGTTCGTGGCAATGGTCACCATTCCAGGACGCCCCGCTTCCATAATGATCAACGCTTCGCGTTCGTGCTGCTTAGCGTTGAGCACATTGTGTTCAATGCCTTCGGCCGTGAGCATTTGGCTCAAGAGTTCGGAATTCTCAATGGAGGTGGTCCCTAAGAGCACAGGCTGTTGACGTTCATGGCAGGCCTTCACATCCGCAATGATGGCACGGTACTTTTCTTCCACCGTACGGAACACTTTGTCTTGTTCGTCGATACGAATCATCTTGCGATGCGTCGGGATCACAACCGTTTCCAAGCCATAAATATCTTGGAATTCGTAGGCTTCCGTATCCGCCGTCCCCGTCATACCCGAGAGCTTTTCGTACATACGGAAGTAGTTCTGGAACGTAATCGAGGCTAAGGTCTGGTTTTCCTTCTGAATATCCACGCCTTCTTTCGCTTCAACGGCTTGGTGCAACCCGTCCGACCAACGGCGACCCGGCATCAAGCGCCCCGTGAATTCGTCCACGATGATAATTTCACCATTTTGCACCACATAGTGCTGATCGCGTTTAAAGAGCGAATGCGCACGTAAGCTCGCATTTAAGTGGTGCATCAAAATAATATTCTGCGGAGCGTAAAGCGAATCCCCTTCTTTGAGCAACCCTCGTTGCTGCAAAATGGCTTCGAGGTGTTCATAACCACGTTCGCTTAAGTACACTTGATGCGCTTTTTCATCGACCCAGTAGTCACCTTCGGCCTTTTCATCGGCTTGGCGCGTTAATTGCCCAGGGATGTCGTTAAGCAAGCGGTACAAGTCCGTGTTATCGTCCGCAGCGCCCGAAATAATCAACGGCGTACGGGCTTCGTCGATAAGAATCGAGTCCACTTCGTCGACGATGGCAAAATAGAGCGGGCGTTGCACACGTTCTTCAACGGACTGCACCATGTTGTCGCGCAGGTAGTCAAAACCGAATTCGTTATTAGTCCCGTAGGTAATGTCGGCAGCATAGGCTAAACGCTTGATGTCTTGCGGTTGACCCGAGAGGATCTTACCCACGCTCATTCCCAACCAGTTATAGAGGCGTCCCATCCAGTCCGCGTCACGACTGGCCAGATAGTCGTTGACGGTCACCACATGGCAGCCCTTACCCGCCAAAGCATTCAAGTACACCGCAAGCGTCGCCATCAAGGTCTTCCCTTCACCAGTACGCATTTCAGCGATCTTGCCGTCGTTGAGCACCATAGCGCCAATTAACTGGACGTCAAAGTGACGCATCCCCATCACACGCACCGACGCTTCACGAACCACCGCAAACGCCTCCGGTAAGAGTGCCTCCAAGGTTTCCCCATTGGCAATGCGCTGACGGAATTCGGCCGTTTTTGCCTTCAATTGCTCATCAGACAAGGCCTGCATCGCAGGCTCGAGTTTATTGATCGCATCACACTTGCGACGGTACTGTTTAATAAGGCGGTCGTTACGACTACCGAAAATTTTGGTAAGGATTTCGTCAAACATTGTTGGTTACTGGCCTAAAAACGAACCCGTGAGAATCTTTGCCACGCCACAGACGCGGTGTCGACCCCACTTTTTCAAAACACGTCTGTGAATTATCGCATATTCACGAGGCAGATTTATAGTGCTCGCGGTCTCCCTCGCCTGCCTTTAAAATAATCAAACGACGCGGGTCCCCTCTCGTCGTTTTCTAACGCACTTATGAGGTATATGGGGTGCCAGGGACGATTTTTCAACCCGAGCCCTTCGAGGAGTACAACGTGCCTAACGATCTGTTTGATGATTTCGACCCCCTTGACTTACCGCAAGACATGTCACCACGCGTGGCGCGTATGGAGGCATTTCAAAGGAAGCTCGACGTCGTTCCTCTGATGGAGCAACTCATGCTCGCCCGTAAGGCGGGTTTAGCCCTAAAGGCCCTTTTTGAGGAGTTCCACATTGCGATTGACATCACGGATGAAGGACACTTCCGTATTGAGGAGGGGACCTTGGTGCTTCTCGTCCCCTCGGCACTTCAGGAAGCACGCTTACGACAACTCCAGCAGCGTATCCTCAGCCAACTGCGCCAATACTCCTTACCGATTACTGATGTGAAAGTACGTCAGGTACCCGTCACCCTCACCCCGTCTGCACCCTCGGAATTGCCCCCCATTGAGCGCCCTCGCTCGGCGATTGCCTCCGCACAACTCGCCTCCATCGTGCCCGAACTCAGCGATCCGGGCCTAAAAGCCAGCATTGCTCGGTTGAGCGAAGT